>NZ_VTZO01000016.1:0-189768 GCF_008369545.1 Pseudocitrobacter sp. 73
CCTGCTTATTCGCACCTTCCCTAACAAACGCGAGGTTTGGGCGTCAGAATTGTTTCCGGGGCTGAGAATCAAGAGAGTACAACGATGATATTTTACCCACTTGTTGGATTTACTGAGCCAATCGTGAAATTTTTCTGGAGGAATATTTTTCCATGCATTGTTGCTGCATAAAACTACAACCAGAAAATTTGTAGGATCGAGAGAACGGAGTAAATCGCGGCGCATAAAGTATAGACTGCTTTCATTTTCCTGCATGGAAAAAAGATCTATTTTTTGAGGCCCGCAATCTTCGTCTAACTTTATGATTTTCTTTGGATCTGAACCCATGCATACCACCGCGACCCGCGCCTCTTTTGGTTGCGCGGAAAGGGTTTGGTTGAGCAGGCTGACAGCGTCTTCATGGCGATCGGTATTAATCCACCACACACCACCGGTGGGCATGTGACTGACTTCGTCCCATAATGACTGAATACCAATAGAAAATATGGGGTTCATCGTGTCCTTCTTTTTGCTGATTAGCCTGCATATCAGTTTACTAGCGAAAGCAGCAGAATAAACCTAAGATTGAAATTAAATAACATCAGATTTAGCATGTAAACGAATTTCAGGAAAAGCTTACTTAGCACCGTAGCGTAGTTCCTGGTTTATTCCATAGGGATCGACAAAAATGCCTGATAATGAACCCATGACTTCGTCAGATTCGACGCTCGGTTATACATTTCAGAATGACTTCCTGGCATTGAGCCGGGCATTTTCTTTGCCGGATATAGACTACACCGATATTTCTCAGCGCGAACAACTTGCCGCAGCCTTTAAGCGTTGGCCTTTGCTGGCTGAGTTTGCAGAACAAAAAGTCGAACAAAAATAAGGAAGCCATAATGGCCATTCTGGGATTACAGGGCTTGCGTGGCGGAGTGGGAACCACTTCCGTTACGGCAGCGCTAGCCTGGTCATTACAACTACTTGGCGAATCGGTGCTGGTGATTGATGCTTGCCCCGATAATTTGCTGCGCCTGTCATTTAATGACGACATTGCCCACAAAGGCGGCTGGGCGCGTGCGGTGCTTGACGGAGCCGACTGGCGCGATGCCGGGATGCGTTATACCTCGCTGATTGACGTTTTACCGTTTGGCGCGCTGACGCCGGGCGAGCGCGAGAATGTCCTGTCGCTGGCGGACCAGCTTGCGGAAATTACCGCTATAACCGAATCGCTCCAGCGTCAGGGAGAGTATCGCTGGATCCTCCTCGACCTGCCGCACGGTTTTTATCCGTGGACGCAATCCCTGATGGCGGCCTGCCATCATACGCTGATGATTGTCCAGCCGGACACCAACTGCCACGTGCGCCTGCACCAGCAGGCGCTGCCGGTGAATGCCCATATCCTGATTAACGATCTGCGCGTCGGCAGTCAGCTCCAGGAAGATCTTTATCAGGTATGGCTGCAAACCCAGCGCCGCCTGCTGCCGATTGCCGTGCATCGTGACGAAGCGATGGCCGAGAGTATGGCGGCGAAACAACCGCTGGGCGAATATCGTCACGACTCGCTGGCGGCGGAAGAGATCCTGACGCTGGCGAGCTGGTGTCTGCTGCATTACGCCGGTGTCCGCGCTCCTGAGGAGTCCGCATCATGATAAGCCTGAGCGCCTGGCTGTTTGCGCCGGAAGCCTATACGCGCCTGCATGCGCGCTATCAGGGTTATCGGCGCGCGGGCGCATCTCGTTTTAGCGCATCGCTGGGCTGCTTTTGGGTGGCGCTGGTGTGGGCGTTTATTCCGCTTGAACAGGCGAACTGGCAGCGGCTGATCGCCCGCCAGGATGAGCTTTATCCCCATATTGACGCCCAGCGTCCGCGTCCGCTCGACCCGCTACGCTATCTGCTGCAAAGCGTGTGGCTGCTGGCGACGAAGCGGCCTGAACCGGCTAAACGTCCTGGCTGGCGATCGCTTGCGGCGGTGCAGGGCGTGATGGGGCGCTATCATCAGTGGGTGGAGGCGATTCCGGCGAAGGTCAACGCGCGAACCGGGCACCTGGATAGCCACAAAGAGCTGGCGCACATCAACCCGAAAATCCGCCGTATTGTGCTGGGCGTGGTGGTGACGCTGTCGCTCGCGCTGGCGCTGATTTGTATTACGCAGCCCTTTAACCCATTGTCTCAGTTCATCTTCCTGATGCTGCTGTGGGGCGTGGCGCTGCTGGTCAGACGCATTCCTGGGCGCTTCTCGGCGCTGATGCTGATTGTACTGTCGCTTACCGTTTCCTGCCGCTATATCTGGTGGCGCTACACCTCGACGCTTAACTGGAATGACCCGGTTAGCCTGGTGTGCGGCCTCATTCTGCTGTTCGCTGAAACCTACGCGTGGATAGTGCTGGTGCTGGGGTATTTCCAGGTCGTCTGGCCGCTCAACCGCCAGCCCGTTCCGTTGCCAAAAGACATGAATCAGTGGCCGACGGTCGACATTTTTGTGCCAACCTACAACGAAGACCTCAATGTGGTGAAGAACACGGTCTACGCGTCGCTGGGTATCGACTGGCCGAAGGATAAAGTGTCAATCTGGATACTGGATGACGGCAACCGTCCTGAGTTTCGTCAGTTTGCGAAAGATGTCGGCGTCGAGTACGTCGCGCGTAGCACCCATGAGCATGCGAAAGCCGGGAATATCAACAATGCGCTGAAACTGGCGAAAGGCGAATTCGTGTCGATTTTCGACTGCGACCACGTGCCTACCCGCTCCTTCCTGCAAATGACCATGGGCTGGTTCCTGAAGGATAAAAAGCTGGCGATGATGCAGACGCCACACCACTTCTTCTCGCCCGATCCGTTTGAACGCAACCTGGGCCGCTTCCGTAAAACGCCGAACGAAGGCACGCTGTTCTACGGCCTGGTGCAGGACGGTAACGACATGTGGGATGCGACCTTCTTCTGCGGTTCCTGCGCCGTCATCCGCCGTAAACCGCTGGATGAAATTGGCGGCATTGCCGTTGAAACGGTGACGGAAGATGCGCACACCTCGCTGCGTTTGCATCGTCGCGGCTACACGTCTGCGTATATGCGCCTTCCGCAGGCGGCGGGGCTGGCGACCGAGAGTTTATCTGCGCATATTGGTCAACGTATTCGCTGGGCACGCGGAATGGTGCAAATCTTCCGTCTGGATAACCCCTTGTTTGGCAAAGGGTTAAAGTTCGCGCAACGCCTCTGTTACGTCAACGCCATGTTCCACTTCTTGTCCGGCGTGCCGCGGCTTATCTTCCTGACCGCGCCGCTCGCTTTCCTGTTGCTGCACGCCTACATCATTTACGCGCCGGCGCTGATGATTGCGCTGTTTGTACTGCCGCACATGATCCACGCCAGCCTGACCAACTCGAAGATTCAGGGCAAATACCGCCACTCCTTCTGGAGCGAAATCTACGAAACGGTACTGGCGTGGTATATCGCGCCGCCGACGCTGGTTGCGTTGATTAACCCGCACAAAGGCAAATTCAACGTCACTGCGAAAGGTGGGCTGGTAAAAGAGGAGTATGTCGACTGGGTGATTTCCCGGCCTTACATCTACCTTGTTTTGCTCAATCTGGTGGGTGTGGCGTTCGGTATCTGGCGCTATATGTATGGCCCGGAAGATGAAATTCTCACCGTATGGGTGAGCCTGGTGTGGGTCTTCTATAACCTGATTATCCTCGGTGGCGCCGTCGCCGTGTCGGTTGAAAGTAAACAGGTTCGCCGCTCGCATCGCGTAGAGATCAAAATGCCTGGCGCGATTGCCCGCGAGGACGGACATCTCTTCTCCTGCACGGTGCATGATTTTTCCGACGGCGGGGTGGGGATCAAAATTAACGGTGATGCGCAGGTGCTGGAAGAGCAGAAAGTGAATCTGCTGCTTAAGCGTGGTCAGCAGGAGTACGTCTTCCCGACGCAGGTGGTGCGCGTGATTGGCAACGAAGTCGGCCTGAAGCTGCTACCGATGACCACCCGTCAGCATATCGATTTTGTTCAATGTACTTTCGCGCGCGCCGATACCTGGGCGCTCTGGCAGGACAGCTATCCGGAAGATAAACCTCTGGAAAGTCTGCTGGATATTCTCAAGCTCGGTTTCCGGGGCTACCGCCATCTGGCGGAATTTGCTCCACCGTTTGCAAAAGTAATTTTCCGTACGCTCACTTCGCTGGTGGCCTGGGTGGCTTCTTTTGTCCCGCGTCGTCCTGAGCGTGAAGCTGTGCAGCCGCACTCACAGCCGGTTATGGCTCAACAATAATGATGATTACACGATGAAAAGAAAACTCTCCTGGATTTGTGCAGTGGCGATGGGAATGGGCAGCTTGCTGCCTGCGACAACCTGGTCTGAACCGACGACCGCAACGCCGGTTATGCCGCCTGCTCAGGAGAGCGCGACGACGCCTGCTGCTGCGCCGTCCGATGCCTCGCCGGTGGTGGTGGAAAGCGTGCCATCGCGTGATGTCAAACTTACCTTCGCGCAAATTGCGCCGCCGCCGGGCAGCATGGTGCTGCGCGGTGCGAATCCCAATGGCTCCATTGAATTCGGTATGCGCAGTGATGAAGTTGTGTCGAAGGCCTTGCTGAATCTCACCTATACGCCTTCGCCGTCGCTTCAGCCGGTGCTGTCGCAGCTGAAGGTGTACCTGAACGAAGAGCTGATGGATGTGCTGCCGGTCACCAAAGAGCAACTGGGGAAAAAGGTCAGCGCGCAGATCCCTATCGACCCGCTCTATATCACCGATTTTAACCGCGTGCGCCTGGAGTTTGTCGGCCACTATCGCGACGTCTGTGAAAACCCGGCTAACAGCACCGTCTGGCTGGATGTAGGCCGCAACAGTTCGCTGGATTTGACCTATCAGGCGCTGAATGTGCGTAACGATCTGTCGCACTTCCCGGTGCCGTTCTTCGATGCCCGCGACAATCGTCCGCTCACTTTACCTGTCGTGTTTGCGGCGACGCCGGATCTGCAACAGCAGCAGGCGGCGGGCATTGTCGCCTCGTGGTTTGGTTCGCGTGCGGGCTGGCGTGGGCAGACCTTCCCGGTCAGCTACAACACGCTACCGGATAAAAATGCCATTGTTTTTGCCACCAACGACAAGCGTCCTGATTTCCTGCGCGATCATCCGGCGGTAAAAGCCCCGACGATCGAAATGATCAACCACCCGAACGATCCTTACGTTAAGTTGCTGGTGATCATGGGACGCGACGATAAAGATCTGTTGATGGCGGCGAAGGGCATTGCTCAGGGCAATATCTTGTTCCGTGGCGACAGCGTGGTGGTGGACGATGTAAAACCGCTGCTGGCGCGTGTGCCATACGATGCGCCGAACTGGGTGCGTACTGACCGCGCGGTCACTTTTGGTGAGCTGAAAACTTACGAGCAACAGCTGCAATCTACCGGGCTGGAACCGGCGTCCATTAACGTGGCGCTGAACCTGCCGCCGGATCTCTACCTGCTGCGCAGCAACGGTATCGATATGGATCTCAAATATCGCTTTACCATGCCTGCGGTGAAAGACAGTTCGCGAATGGATATCAGCCTGAACGATCAGTTCTTACAGTCGTTTAACCTCAACAGCACGCAGGAAGTGAGCAGCCTGCTGCTGCGTCTGCCGGTATTGCAGGGGCTGGTTGACGGTAAAAACGAAGTGACTATTCCGGCACTGCGTCTCGGCGCAATGAACCAGTTGCGTTTCGACTTCCAGTATATGAACCCGATGCCAGGCGGCTCGATCGACAACTGTATTACCTTCCAGCCGGTGCAGAACCATGTGGTGATTGGCGACGACTCAACGATCGACTTCTCTAACTATTATCACTTCCTGGCGATGCCGGACCTGCGCGCGTTTGCCAACGCGGGCTTCCCGTTCAGCCGCATGGCGGATCTCTCCGATACCACCGTGGTGATGCCGAAAACGCCGACCGTTGAACAGGTGACCACGTTGCTGAATACCGTCGGCGAGATGGGCGCACAAACCGGTTTCCCGGCGATGAACGTGACCCTGGCCGACGAAAGTAGCGACATTCAGGGCAAAGATACCGACCTGCTGCTGATTGGCTCCATTCCGGAAAAACTGAAAAACGACAAGCAGATTGACCTGCTGGTTGAAGCCACGAAGAGCTGGGTGAAAACGCCGCTGCGTCATCATGAGCTGCCGAGCATCTATCTCGATGAAAACGAACGTAAACCGAACGTGCAGACCGACGTCACCTCATCCGGCCCGATGGCGGCGATAGTCGGCTTCCAGTCGCCGTATAACGATCAGCGCAGCGTGGTTGCGCTACTGGCGGACAGCCCACGCGGTTATGAACTGCTGAACGGTGCGCTGAACGACAGCGGCAAGCGCGCAGCCATGTTTGGTTCTGTTTCTGTTATTCGCGAATCGGGCGTGAACAGCCTGCGCGTGGGCGATGTGTACTACGTCGGTCACCTGCCATGGTTCGAGCGTCTGTGGTTTGCCCTCTCTAACCATCCGATTCTGCTGGCGCTGTTTGCCGCTATCAGCATCGTATTGCTGGCGTGGGTGCTGTGGCGACTGCTGCGCATTATCAGCCGCCGTCGACTGGACCCTGAAGACGAGTAAGCCGTGATGAAAAGCGTACGCTGGGTAGTTTTGCTGTTAGCGCTGGGCACGATGATACAGGCCCAGGCGGCCTGTAACTGGCCTGCCTGGGATCAGTTCAAAAAAGACTATGTCAGTGCCGAAGGGCGCGTTATCGACCCGAGCGATGCGCGCAAAATTACCACCTCCGAAGGGCAGAGCTATGCGCTGTTCTTCGCGCTGGCGGCCAACGATCGCGAAACGTTCGGCAAACTGTTCGACTGGACGCAGAACAACCTGGCGCAGGGTGACCTGAAAAGCACGCTGCCTGCCTGGCTGTGGGGCAAGAAAGACGACAACGCGTGGACGGTGCTGGATACCAACTCCGCGTCCGATTCTGACGTCTGGATTGCCTGGTCGCTGCTGGAAGCTGGCCGCCTGTGGAAGAACGCGAACTATACCGAAACCGGGAAATCGCTGCTCTCGCGCATCGCCCGTGAAGAGGTGGTCAATGTACCGGGGTTAGGCTCAATGCTGCTGCCGGGCAAAATTGGTTTTGCCGAGGCCAGCAGCTGGCGCTTTAACCCAAGCTACCTGCCGCCACAGCTGGCGAGCTACTTCACCCGCTTCGGCGCGCCGTGGACGACGCTGCGTGAAACTAACCAGCGCCTGCTGATGGAAACCGCCACTAAAGGCTATTCGCCGGACTGGGTGAATTACGAGAAAGGCAAGGGCTGGCAGAAGCAGAGCAAAACGCCGCTGGTGGGCAGCTATGACGCCATCCGCGTCTATTTGTGGGTGGGCATGATGCATAACAGCGACCCGCAAAAAGCCCGTCTGATAACCCGATTTAAAGCGATGGCGGCGCAGACCGCCCGCGAAGGCGTTCCGCCGGAAAAAGTCGACACCCTCACCGGCAAAGTGACCGGCAATGGCCCGGTGGGCTTCTCCGCCTCGCTGCTGCCGTTCCTGCAGGATCGTGACGCGCAAGCCGTTCAGCGTCAGCGCGTGGCCGACAATTTCCCTGGCGCAGACGCCTATTACAGCTATGTCCTGACCCTCTTTGGCCAGGGCTGGGACCAACACCGTTTTCGCTTCAGCGCCCGCGGTGAATTACTACCTGACTGGGGCCAGGAATGCGCAAGTTCACACTAAGTTTACTCACTCTCTCTTTAGGTATTACGCTGGCTCCGGCGAGTTACGCCGCGCCCTCAGCGCAGGAACAATTGCTTAATCAGGTGCGGTTGGGGGAATCCAGCAAGCGCGAAGATATCGTGCAGCAGTCGTTGTATCGCCTGGAACTGATCGACCCGAATAATCCGCAGGTGCTTGCTGCGCGGTTGCGTTACATGCTGCGTCAGGGCGATACCGCCGGGGCGCAGAAACAGCTTGAACGACTAAAAAGCCTCGCGCCCAATTCAACGGAATACAACGCTTCGCGTACAGAGCTTTTGTTGAATTCAGCGGAAGGTCGCCAGGCGCTGCAACAGGCGCGTCTGCTGGCGACCACCGGTCACGCCGACGAAGCCATCGCCGCCTATGAGAAAGCGTTTAACGGCCCGCCGCCGGATGGAGATTACGCGGTGGAGTATTGGGCCACGGCGCTCAAAATCCCGGCGCGGCACAATGACGCGGTGACACGTTTACAGGCGCTCAATAAACAGATGCCGGGCAACGTCACCTTGCAATCCACCCTGGCGCGCACCCTGCTGGCGGATAACCGTCGTGACGACGCGTTTGCCGTACTGGAACAGATGGCGAAATCGTCCAACGGGCGCAATGAAGCGGGCGATGTCTGGTTCAACGCCATTAAGGATCAGCCGCCGAGCCAGGCGAGCGTCCAGTCGCTTCAGCGTTTCCTGCAAATTTTCACAACCGGTGAGCAGGCGGATAACGCCCGTGGATTGTTGGCGGATCAACAGAAAACCCTGTCTGACCCAACCGTTCGCGCGAAGAGTGAAGCCGCTGCTGCGCTGGCGTCGGGGAATGCCGCGTCAGCCATTGCCGATTTGCAACGCGCTGTTGCAACAAACAATAAGGATGCCGACGCCATCGGCACGCTCGGTGAAGCCTATTCACAGAAAGGTGACCGCGCACGCGCAGTCGCGCAACTTCAAAAAGCGATTGCCCTCGACCCGCAAAACTCCAGCCGCAGCAAGTGGGATAGCCTGCTGAAAACCAACCGCTACTGGCTGCTGATTCAGCAGGGCGACGCGGCGTTGAAGGCAAACAATCCGGCGCAGGCGCAAACCTATTACCAGCAGGCGCAGCGGGTGGATAACAGCGACAGCTACGCCATTCTTGGGCTGGGCGACGTGGCCGCTGCACGGAAGGATTACCCGACGGCGGAAGGCTACTACAAACAAACGCTGCGTATGGACCGGGATAATAATCTCGCGGTACGCGGGCTGGCGAATGTCTATCGGGCGCAGTCTCCCGAGAAAGCGACCGCTTACATTCAATCGTTACCAGCGGCACAACGTCGCAGTATTGATGATATTGAGCGCGGTCTGACCAACGATCGCCTTGAACAGCAGGCCGAAGCGCTTGAGAACAAAGGCCAGTGGGCGCAGGCCGCCGAGGTGCAGCGTCAGCGCCTGGCGCTCAACCCGGACAGCGTGTGGATAACCTATCGCCTGGCGAAAGACCTCGACAGCGCGGGCAAGCGCGGTGAAGCCGATTCGCTGATGCGCAATCTGGCGCAGAAGCAGGCAAAAGATCCGGATCAGGTTTACGCCTACAGTCTGTATCTCTCCAGCACTGAACGCGATGCTGCTGCCATTTCCCATTTAGGGACGCTGCCGCGCAGTCAGTGGAACAGCAACATTCAGGAACTCTCAGACCGCCTGCAATTCGCCAAAACGATGCAGGAGGCAAACCGGCTGCGTGACGCCGGTCAGGAGAAACAAGCCATTGCGCTTTTGCGCAAACAACCCGCGTCTACGCGCATCACGTTGACCCTCGCCGACTGGGCGCAGCAGCGCGGCGATGCGTCGCAGGCTATTGCGCTCTACAACGAGGTACTGAGCCAGGAGCCGCAAAATGACGATGCGCGACTGGGGCTGGCGGAGCTGTATTTAGCGCAGGGCGATAAGGCTGCCGCGCGTGCGCAACTGGCGCAACTCTCCACCACGGGCGAAGCGCCGTCGATGGGCATGCAGCGGCGTATTGCGCTGGTGCAGTCAGGGCTCGGCGATAACGAAATAGCGCGGAATACCTTTAATACGTTGGCGCAGCAGGCGAAATCTCAGCCGCCGTCAATGGACAGCGCGCTGGTGCTGCGCGATGCCGCACGTTTCCAGGCGCAGGATGGCAACCCGCAGCAGGCGCTGGAAACCTATAAAGATACGATGGTCGCCACCGGGATTACGCCCACGCGACCGCAGGATAACGACACCTTCACCCGCCTGACGCGCAACGATGCCAGCGATGACTGGCTCAAGCGCGGCGTACGCAGCGATGCCGCGGACCTCTATCGTCAGCAGGATCTCAACGTCACGCTGGAGCATGACTACTGGGGTTCCAGCGGTACGGGCGGGTATTCGGCCCTGAAAGCACATACCACCATGCTCCAGGTGGATGCGCCGCTCTCAGACGGACGCATGTTCTTCCGCTCCGATTGGGTGGACATGAATGTCGGGAGTTTTTCACGCAAAAATGACGGCAGCTACGCGCCAGACTGGGGTACCTGCGGCATTAAAGATCACCCCTGTCATGGCGGTGCCAGTTCGAATGACAACGGCGTCAGCGTAGCGGTGGGTTGGAAAAACGACACCTGGAGTGGCGACATCGGTACCACGCCGATGGGCTTCAATGTGGTGGATGTGGTCGGTGGCCTGAGCTACAGCAGCAAAGCGGGCCCGATTGGTTACACCCTGGAAGGTCATCGTCGCCCAATCTCCAGCTCGCTGTTGGCCTTCGGCGGCCAGCAGGATAACAGCAAAGATGGTCACACCGGCAAGAAATGGGGCGGGGTACGCGCCGACGGCGGCGTACTCAGCCTGAGCTATGACAAAGGCGAGGCCAACGGCGTATGGGCGTCACTGGGCGCAGATCAGTTAACCGGTAAGAACGTTGACGATAACTGGCGCGTGCGCTGGATGACCGGTTACTACTACAAGGTGATTAACGAAAATAATCGCCGGGTGACGGTCGGTCTGAACAACATGATTTGGCATTATCAGAAGGATCTGAGCGGCTATACTCTGGGCCAGGGGGGATACTACAGCCCGCAAGAGTATGTGTCGTTTGCCGTGCCGGTGACCTGGCGTCAACGGACAGAAAACTGGTCGTGGGAGCTGGGCGGTTCGGTATCGTGGTCGCATTCACGTACCAAATCGCAGGCCAGCTATCCGCTGATGAATCTGATTCCGACCGACTGGCGGGAAAACGCCAGCCAGGATAGCAGCAGCGGTGGTAGCAGTCAGGGCTTCGGTTACACCGCGCGTGCGCTGGTAGAGCGTCGGGTGACGTCGAATTGGTTCGTTGGCGCGGCGGTGGATATTCAGGAAGCTAAGGATTACACCCCAAGCCATGCCTTGTTGTATGTGCGTTACTCGGCGGCAGGCTGGCAGGGCGATCTGGATATGCCGCCTCAGCCATTAGTCCCATACGCTGACTGGTGATTTTAATCGCTGAAATTAACCGACAACTGTCACGAATTCCATCCTCTTAGCGTATAATCGGCCCGCGAAACGTCATACTTTGTTACGTTATCGCGGGCTTTGTCCTGTTTTGTTGCGCATCTGATATCTGCACAGTAAGACGTTTGTGCTTTCTGTTGTGGATCGTCGTTTTGTCGGCCTGTTCCTTTTGGTCACCTTTTGACTTTGTCATCGACCTCGTTATCCTCATGACGGGCAGTGCGTTAAGTTTTTAGTGGAGAATTCTTTTGCGCGTCAGCCGTTCACTTACGATCAAACAAATGGCAATGGTTGCAGGCGTAACCATGGTGTTCGTGTTTGTCTTTTGTTTCATTCTGCTTTTTCACTTTGTGCAGCAGAACCGCTATAACACGGCCACGCAACTTGAAAGCATCGCCCGTTCCGTTCGCCAGCCGCTTTCTGCGGCCATTCTCAAGGCCGATATTCCGGAAGCGGAAACCATTCTTGGCCGCATTCAGCCTTCCGGCATTGTGAGCCGGGCCGATGTGGTGTTGCCTAACCAGTTCCAGGCGCTGCGCATGAGCTTTATTCCGGAACGCCCGGTTCCGGTGATGATCACCCGTATTTTTGAGCTGCCAGTACAGATTTCGCTACCGCTCTATTCGCTGGAACGCCCGGCAAACCCACAGCCGCTGGCTTATCTGGTGCTTCAGTCCGATTCGTACCGTATGTACAAATTCGTGATGAGCGCCCTTGCTACGTTAGTGACTGCTTACTTACTTTTGGTGCTGATCCTCACCGTGGCGCTGACATGGAGTATCAACCGCCTGATTGTGCGTCCGCTACGTGCGATTGCCAATGAACTGAACGACCTCTCGCCGGAAGAGCGCGTTGGCCATCAACTCGCCCTGCCGCGTCTGCATCACGACGATGAAATCGGCAAAATGGTGCGCAGTTACAACCGCCATCAGCAACTTGCGTTGCGCCAGTATGATGAGCTTTGCAGCCGCGCAACGCGTTTCCCGGTGTCCGAATTACCCAACAAAGCCTTCTTACTGGCGTTGCTTGAGCGAACCGTGAGCCAGCAGAAAACCACCGCGCTGTTGATGGTGGCCTGTGAAACCCTGCAGGACACGGCGGGCGTCCTGAAAGAAGAGCAGCGCGAAATGCTGTTGCTGACCCTGGTTGAGAAGCTGAAACAGGTGATCTCGCCGCGCATGGTACTGGCGCAGGTCAGCGCCTATGACTTCGCCATTCTGGCCGAAGGTGTTACCGAACCGTGGCACGCCATCACATTAGGTCAGCAAGTACTCACTGTCATGAATGAGCGTTTGCCGTTGCAGGGGATTCAACTGCGCCCAACTGCAAGCGTCGGTATTGCCATGTTCGAAGGCGGGTTGAGCGCCGAACAACTCTATCGTCGCGCGATTTCGGCGGCCTTCAGTGCGCGCCGCAAGGGTAAAAATCAGATTGAGTTTTTTAACCCGGAACAGATGGAAAAAGCGCAAAAACGCCTCACGCAGGAGAGCGACATTCTCTCGGCCCTGGAACACCACCAGTTTGCTATCTGGCTACAGCCGCAAATCGATACTGAGACCGGAACGGTGTGCAGCGCGGAAGTGTTGCTGCGTCAGCAGCAGGTGAATGGTGAGTGGGAATTACCGAACGACCTGATCGACACCATTGAATCCTGCGGGCTGATGGTGACCGTCGGCCATTGGGTGCTGGAAGAGGCGTGTCGCCTGCTTTCTGCGTGGCAGAAGCGCGGCATCATGCTGCCACTGTCGGTCAATCTCTCTGCCCTGCAACTGATGCATCACAATATGGTGCCGGATATGCTGGCGCTGCTCGAACGCTACCGCATAGCACCTGGCACGCTGGTACTGGAAGTGACGGAAAGCCGCAGTATCGACGATCCCAAAGCCGCTGTAGCGATTCTGCGACCGTTGCGCAATGCCGGGGTGCGTATCGCGCTGGATGATTTTGGTATGGGCTATGCGGGGCTCCAGCAGCTTCAGCATATGAAGTCGCTGCCTGTGGACATCCTGAAAATCGACAAGCTGTTCGTGGATACCTTGCCGGAGGATGCCAGCATGGTGGCGGCGATTATTCAGCTCGCACGTAGCTTGCATCTGCGGCTGGTGGCGGAGGGGGTGGAAACGCAGGCACAATATGACTGGCTGAAGGCGGCGAATGTCGATGTGTTACAGGGTTTCCTGTTTGCGCGTGCGGTGTCACCGGAAAGTTTTGAGCAGGACTACCTGCCGAAGTCGGCGGTGAAACCCGATTGAAAATGATTTTGCAGTTGTGCGAGTCAGCTCAAGGTTTTTAACAATTCAGTTGCAAATGTAGCTATATATATTTCCGTAATGTTTCGCGGGTGTTATTTTGAGGTCACAAGTTGGGTAATCCCCTACCTGGTTTGTGGTTTTATCTTAAGGACATCCTATGAAAACCTCTTTCTTCAAAAGCCTCTACGTGCAGGTTCTGACCGCCATCGTCATCGGTGTGCTGTTGGGCCACTACTACCCTGAGTTAGGCGCGCAAATGAAACCGCTTGGCGACGCGTTCGTTAAGCTGATTAAAATGATCATCGCGCCTGTCATCTTTTGTACCGTCGTGACCGGTATTGCCGGGATGGAAAGCATGAAGGCGGTAGGGCGTACCGGTGCGGTGGCGCTACTCTACTTCGAAGTGGTCAGTACCATTGCGCTGATTATTGGTCTGATTATTGTTAACCTGGTGCAACCCGGTGCGGGCATGAACGTGGATCCGGCGAGTCTGGATGCGGGCGCGGTTGCCGTGTACGCCGAGCAGGCGAAGGATCAGGGCATTGTTGCTTTCATATTGGATATCATCCCTTCCAGTGTAATTGGCGCGTTTGCCAGCGGTAACATACTGCAGGTGCTGCTGTTTGCGGTGCTGTTCGGCTTTGCGTTGCACCGTCTGGGCAGCAAAGGCCAGCTGATTTTTAACGTTATCGAGAGCTTCTCGCAGGTTATCTTCGGCATCATCAACATGATCATGCGTCTGGCGCCTATCGGGGCGTTCGGGGCCATGGCCTTCACCATTGGTAAGTACGGTGTGGGCACGCTGGTGCAACTCGGCCAGTTGATCATCTGCTTCTACATCACCTGTATTTTGTTCGTGGTGGTGGTACTCGGTTCTATCGCCAAAGCCACTGGCTTCAGCATCTTCAAGTTCATCCGCTACATCCGTGAGGAACTGCTGATTGTTCTGGGCACGTCTTCTTCCGAATCGGCGCTGCCGCGTATGCTGGACAAGATGGAGAAGCTGGGTTGTAAGAAATCGGTGGTGGGGCTGGTGATACCGACGGGGTACTCGTTCAACCTCGACGGCACCTCTATCTATCTGACGATGGCGGCGGTGTTTATCGCCCAGGCAACCAACAGCCACATGGATATTTTCCATCAGATCACCCTGCTGGTGGTGCTGTTGCTCTCCTCTAAAGGGGCGGCGGGTGTCACCGGAAGCGGGTTTATCGTGCTGGCGGCAACCATCTCCGCCGTTGGGCATTTACCGGTCGCGGGCCTGGCTCTGATTCTGGGTATCGACCGCTTTATGTCGGAAGCGCGCGCGCTGACCAACCTGATTGGTAACGGCGTGGCAACGATTGTGGTGGCGAAACGCGTTAAGCAGCTCGACCAGCAACAACTGGATGATGTGCTGAATAATCGTACGCCTGCCAACAAATCGCACGAATTATCCTCTTAAATCCTCATCTTAAGCCCGTACTCCCTTGCTGGAGTGCGGGCTCCTGCGCATAATTAGGCGGCGTCGCACATTGCAGGCGACGATGTCATGCTATCGTAAGACATTATTTTTCGTAGCGATGTGACGTTTTGACGATCGTGTGGTCAAACAGACGTGTTTACGACATTCTTTTCGGCAACCACGACGTGTGGATTGCCTTTGTAACCAGGAACGTTCATCAGGGGTTTACATGCAGGGCACAAAAATTCGACTCTTAGCTGGCAGTTTGCTGATGATGGCGACAGCGGGTTATGTGCAGGCAGAGGCGCTACAGCCCGATCCCGCCTGGCAACAGGGGACCCTGGCTAATGGTTTTCAGTGGCAGGTACTTTCCACGCCTCAGCGTCCCAGCGATCGCGTTGAAATCCGGCTGGTGGTGAATATCGGCTCGCTCTCTGAAAGCGCGCAACAAACCGGCTACAGCCATCTCATTCCCCGCATTGCGCTGACGCAAAGCGGAAGCTTACAACCGATGCAGGCTCGCTCTCTGTGGCAGCAGGGCATCGACCCGAAACGGCCGCTGCCGCCCGCGATCGTTTCCTATGATTACACCCACTTCAATTTAAGCCTGCCGAACAACCGCACAGACTTACTGAAAGAGTCGCTCTCCTGGCTTGCCAGCGCCGGCGGCAGTGTCTCAATTACGCCGCAGACGATAGAACATGCGTTGAGTACGCAGGATATGGTGGCAACCTGGCCGCAGGATACCAAAGATGGCTGGTGGCGCTATCGCCTGAAAGGTTCCACCATGCTGGGCCACGACCCGGCAGAGCCGCTGAAGCGCCCGGTGGATGCCGGGCAGGTGAAAGCGTTCTACCAGAAATGGTACACGCCGGATGCGATGACCCTGATTGTGGTCGGCAACGTCGATAGCCGCACGGTTGCCGAGCAAATCAACAAAACCTTCGGCGAGCTGAAGGGCAAGCGTGAAACGCCTGCGGCCGTGCCGACGCTTTCGCCGCTGCGCCCGGAAGCGGTCAGTATCATGACCAAAAACGTCACCCAGGATCGTCTGTCGCTGATGTGGGATACCCCATGGCAGCCCATCCGCGAATCTGCGGCGATGCTGCGTTACTGGCGTGCGGACCTCGCGCGTGAAGCGCTGTTCTGGCACGTTCAACAGAAACTGAGCAAAAACAACGCGAAAGACATCGCATTAGGCTTTGATTGCCGGGTGCTGTACCTGCGCGCCCAGTGTTCCATCAACCTGGATTCCCCGGGCGATAAGCTCGACGGTAACCTTGGCGTGGTGGCGAAAGAGCTGGCGGAAGTTCGTGAAAAGGGTTTGCCGGTCGAAGAGTTTGACGCGCTGGTCGCGCAGAAAAAGCTGGAGCTGCAAAAACTGTTCGCGACTTATGCCCGCACCGACACTGATGTGCTGATGAGCCAGCGTATGCGTTCATTGCAGAATCAGGTGGTGGATATTGCGCCAGAGCAGTATCAGCAACTGCGCCAGAACTTCCTTGATACGTTGACGCTCGATATGGTGAACCAGGATCTGCGCAGCCAGCTGTCGCAGGATATGGCGCTGATTTTGCAGCAGCCTACCGGTGAACCGGAGCATAACATGAAGGAACTGAAGGCCACGTGGGATACCGTAATGGCAGCGCCTGCGGCGGCAGAACCGGTAAGCGGGGATGACGTGCGCCAGGACGTGTCGGATATTCCGCCGGGGCAGTAAAACAACCCTCACCCCTCCCTCTCCCTGAGGGAGAGGGAGAAAAACCGCACACGTTTAACCTTTGGCACAATCCGTCCCCTCTCCCTAAGGGAGAGGGTTAGGGTGAGGGGTTAAGCCGGCATCGCCTCGCGCGGAATAATCGCGCCGCGATGCTGAATTACGGTGCTGGCGGTCAGGTGACCACGCTGCGCCGCCGCTACCGCATCGCCGCCGGTCAAACGTACCGCCAGGTAACCCGCACTGAAAGAATCGCCCGCTGCGGTGGTATCCACAACTTTCTCTTTTGGCAGTTTCACCGCAGGAACATCCACCACGTTCTGGCCTGCAATCGCCACCAGACAGGAGTCGGCGCCGCGTTTCACCACCACTTCCTGCACGCCTGCCGCATGGGTACGCGCAATCACCTCTTCAACCGGCTTCTCGCCCCACAGCGCGTCTTCATCGTCCAGCGTCAGGAAAGCGATGTCGGTGCATTCCAGCATCTGTTGGTAAACCTGCTGAGTCTCTTCTTTGCTGGCCCACAGGCGCGGACGGTAGTTATTGTCGAAGATGACTTTCCCGCCGTTGGCGCGGCATTCGCGCAGCAGAGAGAGCAATTTTTCGCGGCTTGTCGGGCTCAAAATCGCCAGGCTGATCCCGCTCAGGTAGAGGTAGTCGTAGGTCGCCAGCTCTTCACAAACGGCGGCTGCTTCATCGCTTTCCAGCCAGAATTTTGCCGCCGCTTCGTTACGCCAGTAATAGAACGTACGCTCGCCGGTATCGTCGGTTTCGATGTAGTAGAGGCCCGGCATGCGGTTGCTCATGCGCTGAATCAGCCCGGTACCGACGTTTTCTGCTTTCCAGGCATCCAGCATCTGCTGGCTGAACGTATCGGTGCCCAGTGCGGTGACGTAGTCGACGCGCAGCGCAGCAGAATCAACCTGGCGCGCGATATACACTGATGTGTTTAAAGTGTCGCCGCCAAAGCCGCGGGTTACGTCTGCGCCCTTCTCGGACAGCTCAATCATGCATTCGCCAATCACGGCAATTTTTTTAGACATAGTCGTGAACCTGATCTGAATCGGAATATTAGCGCTAGTGTGCGCTGCGCTGTTTTAGTGGTCAACTATATTAAAACATCGTTCCATTATTTTTTTGAGCTAGCGCGTGTTAGCGCAAATTTTTGCACATAAAGTTCTCCTTTAACCCGCCGATAACCTGTTGACGAGTTCCATTCGATCCCTCATTGCAACAGGAAGCTGAAATGAAGTTAACGCCGGTCATCCCGCAGTTGAGCATTCCTGAGCCAGGTCTCGCGAATCTGCAGGCACAGCACTACTGGCTGGAGTGTGAACGCGCCTACACTTACCAGCCCATCTACACCACCGAAGGCCGCCTGATGGCGATTGAAGTGCTGACGGTCGTGACGCATCCCAGCCATCCCTCTCAACGCATAGCACCCGACCGTTATTTCTCTGAAGTGCCCGTCAGCCAACGTATTGCGATCTTAAAAGAGCAACTGCACATGCTGATGCTGAAGCAGGATTTCTTTACACAGAACCAGATCCTGGCGTCGGTCAACGTGGATGGCCCCACGCTGATGGCGATGCAGCAGGATCAGTCGCTAAAAAATAGGATCGAGCCGCTCGACTGGCTGCGTTTTGAATTAGTTGAGCACACGCGTCTGCCGCAGGAATCGTCGTATGCGTCCATTTGCGAGTTTGGCCCGCTGTGGCTCGACGATTTTGGCACGGGCATGGCAAACTTCTCCTCGCTCAGCGAAGTGCGCTACGACTACATCAAAGTCGCCCGCGACCTGTTTATCATGCTGCGTAAAACCCCGGAGGGGCGCAATCTCTTCACCATGCTATTACAGCTGATGAATCGCTACTGCCGTGGCGTGATCGTGGAAGGTGTGGAGACCCAGGAGGAGTGGCAGGATGTGCAGGACTCGCCTGCTTTTGCAGCGCAAGGCTACTTTCTTTCCCGCCCGGTTCCCATGAAGACGCTCGACGATGTGGTGATAGCATTTTCCTGATTTATCCCGCTCTCTTCTCCCTCAGCTATCTTTATGAGAGGTGAGGAATTTCACAAAAGGAGCGAGCGTGACGAAATTAAGCAAAGCGATTGCCATCACCGCAGGGGTATTAGTGGCCCTGATTATCCTGCTGGTGATAATTATTGCGACCTTCGACTGGAACCGGCTGAAGCCAACCATCAATGAAAAAGTCTCCACTGAACTGCACCGGCCTTTCGCTATACGCGGCGATCTTGGTGTGGTGTGGGAGCGTCAGAAGCAGGAAACCGGCTGGCGAAGCTGGATCCCCTGGCCGCACGTGCATGCTGAAGACATCATGCTCGGCAACCCGCCGGATATTCCGGATGTCACCATGGTGCATCTTCCGCGCGTAGAAGCCACGCTGGCACCGCTGGCGCTGCTGACCAAAACGGTCTGGCTGCCGTGGATTAAGCTGGAACAACCCGACGCGCGCCTGATTCGCCTCTCTGAAAAAAACAATAACTGGACCTTCAACATCGGCGACGGTAAGGACGATAAAAACGCCCAGCCGTCGGCGTGGTCATTCCGGCTGGATAATATTTTGTTCGATCGCGGGCGCATTACCGTGGATGACAAAGTGAGCAAGGCAGATATTGAGATCCTGGTCGATCCGCTTGGCAAACCGTTGCCTTTTAGTGAAGTGACCGGCAGCAAAGGTCAGGGCGATAACGCCAAAGCCGGGGATTATGTGTTTGGCCTGAAAGCACAGGGGCGCTATCGCGGTGAACCGCTCACCGGTACGGGTAAGATTGGCGGCATGCTGGCGCTGCGTGGTGAAGGACAGCCTTTCCCGGTGCAGGCCGATTTCCGCTCCGGCAATACGCGAGTGGTGTTTGTTGGCGCGGTTAACGATCCGATGAAGATGGGCGGGGTCGATCTGCAACTTAAATTCTCTGGCGACTCGCTGAGCGATCTCTACGATCTCACCGGCGTACTGCTGCCGGACACCCCGCCGTTTGAAACGGATGGTCGGCTGGTGGCGAAAATTGATAGCGAAAAGTCGTCTGTCTTTGACTATCGTAAATTCAATGGTCGCATCGGTGATAGCGATATCCACGGCTCGCTGACCTATACCACCGGGAAACCACGCCCGAAACTGGAAGGCGACCTGGAATCGCGTCAGCTTCGGCTGGCGGATTTAGGCCCGCTGATTGGCGTGGATTCCGGAAAAGGCGCGCAGAAAGCGAAAAGCGCCGAGGCGCGAAAAGGGGAATCCACAGTACAGCCTGCCGACAAAGTGTTGCCTTATGACCGCTTCGAAACGGACAAATGGAATGTGATGGATGCGGATGTGCGCTTTAAAGGGCGTCGCATTGAGCACGGCAGCACGTTGCCGATCAGCGATTTGTCCACGCACATCATTCTCAAAAATGCCGATTTGCGCCTGCAGCCGATCAAACTGGGTCTGGCGGGCGGCACTATCAGCGGCAATATCCATCTGGAAGGTGATCGTAAACCCATGAGTGGCCAGGCGGATATTCAGGCGCGCCGTCTGAAATTGAAAGAGCTGATGCCTAACGTTGAGCTGATGCAGAAAACGCTCGGTGAGATGAACGGCGATGCGCAATTCCGCGGCACCGGGAATTCCGTGGCCGCACTGCTGGGTAACAGCAACGGTAACCTGAAGCTACTGATGAACGATGGGCTTATCAGCCGTAACCTGATGGAAATTGTCGGGCTTAACGTCGGTAACTTTATTGTCGGGCAGATCTTTGGCGATGACGAAGTGCGGGTAAACTGCGCGGCGGCAAATCTCGATATTGTGAACGGCGTGGCACGTCCACAGATTTTTGCCTTTGATACGGAAAACGCGCTGATTAACGTCACCGGCACCGCCAGTTTCGCCTCAGAGCAGCTCGATTTGACGATTGACCCGGAAAGTAAGGGCATTCGCATCATTACCCTGCGCTCACCGCTGTATGTGCGCGGCAGCTTTAAGAACCCGCAGGCAGGTGTGAAAGCCGGGCCATTGATTGCACGCGGCGCGGTGGCGGCTGCACTGGCAACGCTCGTGACACCGGCAGCGGCGCTGCTGGCGTTAATCTCGCCGTCAGAAGGGGATGTGAATCAGTGCCAGACGATTTTGTCGCAGATGAAGCATTGATGTTGGACGGTGCGCGCTGATGCCCTCACCCCGGCCCTCTCCCACAGGGAGAGGGAGAAAACCGCACATGCCTCACCATTGGCACTATCGGTCCCCTCTCCCACAGGGAGAGGGAGAAAACCGCACATGCCTCACCATTGGCACCATCGGTCCCCTCTCCCTGCGGGAGAGGGTTAGGGTGAGGGGGAAATTACAACGCCTGATGCTTCGTTTCATGCGTCAGCAGCAGCGCAATCAGCGTCAACGCCGCCATTGCTGCCAGATACATGCCTACGTAGTACAGCCCGTAGCTGCCCTGTAACCAGGCCGCGATGTACGGCGCAACCGAAGCACCAAGAATCGACGAGACGTTATAAGAGAACGACGCCCCCGTATAACGCACTTCCGTCGGGAACAGCTCCGGCAGCAGGGCGCCCATCGGGCCGAAAGTCAGCCCCATCAGGCTCAGGCCAATCAACAGGAACAGCATAAACAGCGACGGCTCGCCGGACCCCAGCAGCGGCTGGAAGAAGAACAGGGCGAAGAGAATAATCAGCGAGGTAATAACGATCATGCTGGAACGACGACCAAAACGGTCGGCCAGCAGCCCGGCAATCGGCACCATCACGCCAAAACCTATCACCGCCAGCATCAGCATCCACAATACTTCGTTACGCGGCAGCCCCAGTCCGTTCGGCGTGGCGGCGGTGCTATAGCTCATGGAGTAAACGGTCATGATGTAAAACAGTGTATAGGTCGCCAGCATGATAAAGGTGCCGAGAACCGTCACGCGCATATGTTTGGTCAACAACGTGCCCATCGGCACTTTAACCTGTTTTTTTGCGGCGGCGACTTTCGCGAACACTGGCGTTTCATGCAGCGATACGCGGACATACAACCCGATAATTACCAGCACCGCAGAGAAGATAAAGGGTACTCGCCAGCCCCAGCTCATGAATTGCTCGTCGGTCAGCAGCCAGGAGAGCAGCAGGAAGGTGCCGTTGGCAAAGAAGAAACCGATAGGTGCGCCCAGTTGCGGGAAAGACCCGTACAGCGCGCGCTTACGCGGCGGGGCGTTCTCCGTCGCCAGCAGCGCCGCGCCGCCCCATTCGCCGCCTAATCCCAGCCCCTGGCCAAAACGCGCCAGCGCCAGCAGCATCGGCGCCAGAATGCCGATGGTTTCGTATCCCGGCAGCAGGCCGATCACCACCGTGGAAATGCCCATCGTCAGTAACGAGGCCACTAACGTCACTTTACGCCCGACGCGATCGCCAAAGTGGCCAAACAGCGCAGAGCCAATCGGGCGCGCGACGAAGGCAATGGCAAAGGTCGCCAGCGACTGGAGCGTGGCCGCGGCCGGGTCGCCCTGCGGGAAGAAGATGTGCGGGAAAACAATCACCGCAGCGGTGGCGTAAATGTAGAAATCGAAGAACTCGATGGCGGTGCCGATGAGTGAGGCGACGACGACTTTATTACGTGAGTTAACCGGTGCGATGTCTTGTTCGTTATCGAGTGTTGTGGCGGTAGCTTGCATAGTCTTTTCTTATTTTATAGCGAACGAACGGCCATATTAGACATAGCAAAATCGACATTTCAATCTGTAACAGACCGGGCGGGTGCGTGAAAAAACGGCAAAAAGTGAATAGTTTTTAAGCCAGCGAAATCGCTTCTATGAAATGCTTCACAGAATTTACACGTTAGTGGATAAAACTGGTTTTTGGTTAAAAAAAAGTTACTAACTGGATTTATATGCTGAAATGATGAATTGGGCTGAAATTTTGCATTTTCATTCAGCCCTATAGTGCATTAACGGTGAGTTTTCCCCGGCATGCGTGGGTCATCTTTGTACTGCGCGGTGGCAATCCATGCGGCGCAGAACAGGGTTAAGCGCGCGAAGAAATAGAAGAACGCCATCAGCCCCAGAACCGAACCAAACGCCGCGCCGGACGGGGATTTCACCAGCGCAGGCAGCGTCCAGGTCATGATGATTTTAATCACTTCAAAACCAATTGCCGCAATGAAGGTACCGCGAACCAGCGCCTTTTTGCGTGGGCGGTGGCGCGGCAGTCGCCAGAAGATCCAGAAGAAGAGCAAATAGTTGGCGAAGATAGAAATCGCCAGGCCTATTAACCGCCAGGCGGGTTTTAGCCACTCAATGCTGTCGAGATAGAGAGCTGAGATAATCATCTGCTGCGCCGCCCCTGAAACAGAAGTAATCGACAGGGTAACAATCAGCGCAATCAACAGGCCAATTAGCGAGACAAAATCGCGCAGGTATTTAATCCAGATTTTCTCTTGATCCTGCGGGGTACGCTCCCAGACATCACGCGATTGCGCGCGGATGGCCTCGCGCAGGTTGCCCATCCAGTTCACACCGGAATAAAGCGCCACTGCAAGCCCAACTAAACCGACGGTGGTACGCTGCTGGACGGCGGTGTTGATAGTGCTTTTAAGCGTCGCGGCAAGCGTCGGGTCACTGACGTTGGTGAGGATTTTATCGAAGATGTCCTGTAACAGTGTAGGGTGCGAGGCGAGGATAAAACCGCCTGCGGCAAAGGACACCATCAGTATCGGAATCATCGACAGGAATGAAAAGTAGGTGATAGCGGCGCCAAACTGATTGCCCAGGCGATCGTTAAAGCGCTCGGCAGCACGAAGCAGGTGGGCGATGATCGGCTGCTGCTGAATCTTCTGTGCGGTATGCGTAACTTTGTTCAGCGCCTGTGTGGCTTTTCCGGGCTCCTCAGGGGCCCGATGCGTTTCGGTATCGATGGGTTTGATGGGGTCGTGCTCCAGTTCCTGAGTAGGACGTTTTACGTCATTTTCCGGCGTCATCAGGTCGGTTTTCCTTTTCTCTTGTTTACTATCACTAAATTATAGACTCTGCTAATCAACGTACTCTTTCATCACCTCTGTTAGCCATTCCATAAACAGATGCACCCGGCGCGACAGGTTACGGCGATGGGGATAAATCAGCGATACCGGCATCGGTTCTGCGCGGTACTGCGGCAGAATTTCTACCAGCTTACCGCTGCGCAACGCCTCCCGCACGCCAACGCGCGGCACCTGAATAATACCCAGCCCGGCGAGGCAGGCGGCGTGATAGGTTTCGGTGCTGTTGACCGTCAGCACGCCGCCGGTTTTCACCCAACGCGTGGTTTTATCAATAACTACTTCAAACCCCTGAGGGCGCACACCGAGGCTGGTGGCGTAATGCACTACCGCATGGTCGTCGAGTGCGTCCAGCGATTCTGGGTAACCGAATCGCGCCAGATAATCCGGGCTGGCGCAGTTTATCACCGTCAGTTTACCGAGTGGCCTGGCGATTAATCCTGAATCCTTCAGATGACCCACGCGTACCACGCAGTCGAATCCTTCACGAACGACATCCACCAGGCGGTCGCTGCTGCTCAGTTCCAGCTCAATGCCGGGGTAGTGCTGTAAAAATGCGGGCAGGCGGGGAATGACCACATTTCGCGCCACGGCAACGGGCATATCGACGCGCAACCGCCCGCTCACGCTGCTGGGGTCGCTCTGGAACATGCTGTCGAGCTCTTCAAGGTTGCTGAGCAGATCCTTGGCGCGCTCATAGTAGACCATGCCGTCCTGCGTCAGCTGAACGCGCCGCGTGGTGCGATGCAACAGGCGACAGCCGAGCTGGTTTTCCAGCGCCTGAATCTGGCGCGATACGCTACCTTTAGGAAGGCCGAGGGTATCAGCGGCGCGGGAGAAACTCTCCAGTTCCGCCACGCGGATGAACAGTTGCATTGCATGAATTTTATCCATCCCTAACCCTTATTGTTGTTTTGAATGAGACAGTGAAGCGTAATCAGCAATATTTATTGTTCTTTTATCACCTAATAAGCTTGTTCTCAACGAACATCCCTACTGAAATGAGGTTTCTCATGACACAACGTATCGCATTAGTGACTGGCGGCAGCCGTGGATTGGGCAAAAATGCCGTATTGAAGCTGGCGGAGCAGGGAACAGATATTATTTTTACCTGGCATAGCCAGCAGCAGGCTGCAGAGGATGTGGTGAAAGAACTGCAGCAAAAAGGTGTGAAAGCAGTGGCATTACAGCTTAACGTCAGTGATATCAGCACGTTTAGTGATTTTGCGGAGAAGGTCAAACAGGCGTTAAAAGAGACGTGGCAGCGCGACACGTTTGATTATTTAGTGAACAATGCCGGAATTGGAATTAATGTTCCGTTTTCCGAGACCACGGAAGCACAGTTTGATGAATTATTGAACATCCAGTTTAAGGGCCCCTTTTTCCTGACTCAACGCCTGTTGCCGCTGATTAAAAACGGCGGACGCATCCTGAACGTCTCGACGGGGCTGGCACGTTTTGCGCTTCCGGGATTTGCTGCCTACGCCGCTATGAAGGGCGCGATGGAAGTGCTGACGCGCTATCAGGCGAAAGAGCTGGGTGAGCGCGGCATTTCGGTGAATGTGGTTGCGCCGGGGGCGATAGAAACCGACTTCGGCGGCGGCAGCGTGCGTGATAATGAGCAGATTAATCAGTATATTGCCTCGCAAACCGCGCTGGGGCGCGTGGGTATGCCGGATGACATCGGCGATGCGATTGCCGCACTGCTGAGCGATAAGCTCGGCTGGATGAACGCGCAGCGGGTGGAAGTGTCTGGGGGGATGTTTTTGTAATTTTTATCTGCGGGGGGGGATGTGCGCGCTGATGCCCTCACCCCGGCCCTCTCCCACAGGGAGAGGGAGATCCGCATACAATTAACCGCTGGCGCGGTCGGTCCCCTCTCCCTTGAGGGAGAGGGCTAGGGTGAGGGGGAAAATGCCCACACAGATCCCCCTTCATCTCGTGCTATTTCATATTTCGTAACACTCAACTTACCCACTCGCATTTCCTTTATTCCCGGCCCTGAATTATCCTTTTGTGAATTAATATTAATTGTGCGACAGCTATTTTCAGGATTTCCTGAAATAGAGTTGTAATAAACGATATGAATACGTAATTGTCACGCGAAGGCTGTAAGTATTCATAATAAAAATGTTTTTATTTTTATTTTCATCAGTAAAATAGCCCAGGCCAAACAGCGAGTTCTTATTTACCTCCGCTAGTAATACCCTTCACCCTTCAATGTGTAGGGTTCATTTTTCTGATGAGGAATCAGTATGCAGGTAATCATGTTTGACAGGCAGTCGATATTTATTCATGGAATGAAGATCAGTTTGCAGGAAAATATTCCTGAAGTAGATATTTACGCCGTCAGTCAGGCTGATGAACTGTGGCGACGGTTGCTGGAATATCCAGAGGCATTACTTATTCTGGATGGCGACATGGATAAATCGTTTTGCAGTTGGTTATTGCAGGAAAAAGCGCAGCAGTTCCGACATCACATACGGTGATTGTGGCAAGTGATTGCCAGCAGGTCTGGCTTAAAGAGTCGCTTGCGTGGAATGTGCAGGCTATTGTGCCGCGTGATGAAAGCGTCGAAACGTTTGTGCAAGCGATTAACAGCGCCGCGTGCGGGTTAATGTGCCTTCCCGGCGGCTGGACGTTTAATTACGAAAACGAGAGATGTGGTCTTGAGAAGCTTAGCCATCGCCAGCGTGAAATTCTGGAGCTGCTGGCGAACGGCGAGTCGAATAAAGAGATCAGTCGAACGTTGAATATCAGCGCGGGTACGGTGAAAGCGCATCTGGAATCACTGTACCGGCGTCTGGATGTGAAAAACCGCACTCAGGCGGCGATGTTATTCGGCGCACACGAACTCCCCTCCCAAATCTGTTCGGAATAAGGCACATTCGGCCTGACGCTGTCTGTTCAGGCCGTTGCTTCTTACCCCGTTAAGCTCTGTTTCCAGTAACCACACGGCAAGCGCTTTTGTGAACTGGTGCTGATTGATATAGCGCACCACTGCGGAAGCGGCAAACGTCTCGGGCCCCAAACTGAGCGCCAGCGATATCAGTGCATCATATTGAATCTGGCACAGCGGCACCTCTATTTCTTGCGCCAGTACGCGCTGGCAGGCGTAAATATCCAACTGCAATAACGCGTCGGCCTGTGGCTGGCTAAGCGGCGTATCAAACGTCTCGCTTCCCTGGATCAGATGACCGTAACCCACGACCCACAGATGACATTCATCCTGGTAGGGCTCGGCAGAAAATCCCTGACATTGTTTAATAAACGCTAACCCTTCCGGGCTGAGGCGCAGGGCAGTATTTGGCATTTTTCTTCCTCACTCAGATGGTTAGCGAGTGTAGAGGATGGGGAAACGCACGCCTATTCGCCAGATGGCCTGGGTAAATCCGGCATGCGCCGAGAATATATTCCGCCAATCGTAAAATTCGCTGCAACAATAGAAATACGGGCCAACCGTTTGCGAAAAAGTCGTGAGAACGATCGAGTTTCGCATCAGTGTCAGCGCGACGGCCTTTTAATTTTAAGGGTTTCGTATATGTTGTATCGGCAAAAAAACAAAAATAAACCTTACTAATCTTCAGGTTACTTTCCTACTGTGGGTTAAGGACGTGGATGATGCCTACTCCATCGCATCAATTATTTGAACATTGCCTCGGCGTGATCCGCCAGGCGTCTGTGGAGATCCTTAATCTGCTCGAGATGCGCGTCGGGGAGGGTAAGGAGCCTCGTTGGTTTCTGGAGCAACTGGATCAGGCTCGGCTGAATCTTGGCGGCTGGGCGAGCGTGGCGAAAAAGCTGAACCTCAATGATGCCGAGCTGAGCGAGTTCACCCTGCAACTGCGCCATTTACAGAAACTGGTGCCGAACTATGAGCGCGGGCAATCCATCACGGAGGATCAACTGATTGCTGCGGCGCGAATGGTGGCCGCGCTGGAACTGATGCGCCGCCGTCAGCCGTTGCTGGTCTTTGAGAGCGATTCTGATGCGGATGCCGAACAGCTGGAGGCCCTGGCGCTACGGCAGTTGCGTATGATCCAGCTGATGCTGGCTGCACTTATTCGTCAGGCCTGGCCGGATACCACCCGTTTGCACAATCACCTCAAACTACAGTTTGGCGCGGACTG
The DNA here is from genome assembly GCF_008369545.1 of Pseudocitrobacter sp. 73. Classification (NCBI taxonomy): domain Bacteria; kingdom Pseudomonadati; phylum Pseudomonadota; class Gammaproteobacteria; order Enterobacterales; family Enterobacteriaceae; genus Pseudocitrobacter; species Pseudocitrobacter sp. 73. Next base: position 27,733 of record NZ_VTZO01000016.1, read on the forward strand.
CGTGCGGCGCTGGCTGTCGCGCAGCAAAGAGGGCGATATTCTCAGCGGCATGCAGTTCAGCGAGCTGGCGCTACTGGTGGTGGATAAAAAAGCGTTTTCACGGCACTACGCTTCGCTTTTCCACAGCGCGACTCTGCTGACTTTTCATGCGGACCCCCGTCTGACACTCCACGCTTTCCTGGACGATATCCGCCAGATGCGCAGGGCGGTGGTCAGCCAGCGGACCGTGTCATCCACCGCTTTTTTGCTGCTGGATATTTATACCCGGCAGATTGCCACGCCGATTCAGCGCGCGTTTGAGCAGGGCAGAACGTTGGTGAATCCTGCAAGCCTGATGGCGACGGACGGTAACGTGGTGCAGCATTTCTGGGATGAGCAACGCGAGTTTGCCCGGCTTAACGGTGCGGATGAGCAGCCAGTCCATGAGTCTATTGAACGTACTCGTAAAAAATCGGCCCGAACGGTGGAGGCGCGGGATAAATTAATCTCCTCGGGGCTGTGGGCCGCCGTGGGCCTGATGGTGGTGGCGATGGTTGTTGGGGGCATCTGGATGCTCAATGCGTCGCCTGCCGCGCCAACGGCCAGCGCATCGACAACGCCTGCGCCGGGAATTGAAGCGCCGTCGCGTGAGTCACCGCGAGAACAGCTGGCGAATCGCGGTATTAATTGGGATATCAACGGATTACGTTCGGCAATTGATCGTAACGATGCGGGTGTCGTACAGCTGTTTATGCGTGGCGGGATGGACTGGCAGCTCGCCTGGACGGAGCAGGCGCTTTCAGCGCAGCACGATGAGGTGATTGCTTTGCTGCTGCGATATCGTCTGCAAATGGATGAACCAAAACCGTGTCGGCGCTTTATCACCACCCTGAGCCACGCGTTGGCGGATGGTGAAGCGCTCACGTCGTCAAGGAGAGATCTTTTGCAAGCGTTTTGCACCCGCCCCGCCGTGGTAGAACGGCAACGACGGGAAGTGGATAACGCCCGACAACGCGTGAAGGCCGAGCCATCGGCACACAACAAGCGATGGCTGGATGTACAGCGCGAGATTTATGCCGTGATTAAGTAGCGGGTTTTGAGCCGTTGAAGGCCGGGCAAGCGCAGCGCCCCCGGCATGTGCGGGGAAAATGCCTGATAGCGCTTCGCTTATCAGGCCTACGGTTTTTCACGTTGTTAAGGTTCGCCGTACAATCCAATCAAACGGCGTACCACGCCATTGGTCCAGCCAAAACCATCCTGCAATGGATACTCCCCGCCGCCCCCTTCGCGCGGGGTGCCTTCGGCGATGTGATATTTCTCAATCAGCTTATGATGGTCGCGATAGAAATGATTCACCGTCTCCAGCCAGTTGTGGGCGATTTCGTTGCCCAGCACGTCGTGGCCGTAAAGCTTGAATCCCTGAATCGCCATCCACTGTAGTGGGGCCCAGCCGTTCGGGTAATCCCACTGCTCGCCGCTTTCGTACTCTGTTGCCAGAATACCACGTGGCGTCAGCAGTCGGGCGCGTACTGCCAGTGCCAGTCGGTCTGCCTGCTCATGCGTCGCCATACCGACATACAGCGGCACGACGCTGGCGGCAGAAAACAGCGCCTGCTGTTCCCGACGCCAGTCGTAATCACGGAACAGACCGTTCTCTTCATCCCACATATAATGCGTCACTGCCGCGCGGCGTGCGCTGGCCTTCTGCTTAAACAGTGCCTGCGTCTCTTTGTCGCCCTTCAATCCGGATAGATTGGCGATGGTATTTTCCAGTTTGAACAGAAAAGCGTTCAAATCGATGGGAATAAACTGGGTGGTGCGAATGCTTGCCAGTCGCGACGTATCGCGCAGCCAACGTGAGGAATAGTCCCAGCCGGATGCCGCCCCGGCGCGCAGGTCGCGATACACCTCATTGGGTGGCCGACCTGAATGCTGCGCCGTTTCGACATCTTCAATCCACGACTCATCACGCGGCGTGTCGCGGTCGTCCCAGTAACGGTTGAGTAAAGCACCGTCCGGCATGCGCACCACGTGGCGATAAGCCTGATTAGGAATGAGCGAATCCGCGCCATCCATCCAGAAGCTGTACTCCATCTTCAGATGGTCGAGGTAGCGTTTCGCGCCGCGCACGCCATCCTCTTCAAACAGTTCAACCATCAGCGCGAATACCGGCGGCTGCGAGCGGCTAAGATAGTAGGTGCGGTTACCGTTAGGAATATGCCCATAGCGCTCAATCATCCACGCGAAGTTATCCGCCATGCATTTCAGCAGATCTTCCCGGCCGCTCTCCGCCAGGCCCAGCATGGTGAAGTAGGAATCCCAGTAATAAGTTTCGGTAAATCGTCCACCGGGCACGATATAAGACTGTGGCAGCGCCAGCAGTGACGAGCCAGGAATATGGTCCTGCGGCTCTCGGGTGAGCACTGGCCAGAGCGAGTCGATGTGCTCCTTCAGCGATTTTTCCGGGTCTGACACGTACTCGCTGTCGCGCAGTTCCGGCGGCCAGAAGTTCTCCTCCACAAAGCGGCGCAGATCGAAGCCGGGTATGCGCTTGATTCGGCGATAATGGATGAGAATATCCAGCGGATCTTTCTTCGGTGCACAGTCAGGGAACGTTTTGCTATCGCTAAAAATGCGTGAACGCTGAACGTTTTCGAACAGCTCCAGATAGCGATCGGCAGGCGTCAACGCATCGGAGGCGGGTAGCCCCTCGATGATCTCCGGCTCCGGTTCGGCATCGAGCATTTCATCCAGTTTTAATTCGTACGGATCCGCTTCGTAGCACAGCTCGATATCAATGGCTAAGGCCTCGGACTCTTCGTGACGTATTTTCTGGTTGAACATATCGCAGGTCACCTCCGGTGAGCGTCGTTTTACATCCCGGTTTTATCCGGCCACCTGTAAAGCGTAGACATTCGCTTCGGTTACCGGTGAGCAAAGCGTGCGGAAGATCACGTTTTTATACGTCGTGAAAATGTGCGTGTTTTTCAGGTTTCTGAAAAATAATAGAAAAATGTTATCCCGGTTTTCATCTTCGCCGGGATTTTCAGAACAATCGATTGTAACGGGTTTTAACGTGGGCTGAATTTATAAAACAGATTTGGTTCGCTGACGATGTAAAGGTTACCCATACCGTCGGTGGCGATACCTTCCGGTTGCGGAATATCACGAGCAAGGCCGTAATGCCCCGCCGTCAGCGACATAAATTTCAGGTTATGTTCGCGGTCGACCAGCACGACTTTTTGCGAAATGTCGGAGAGAATATAGAGGTTAGACGTCGAGCCATCAAAGTCCATTCCGGAGATATCGCGCACGTACCAGGAGAGCATTAATTCATTGAGCGGACTTTTATCTGTTTTGAATACCCCTTCGTTATCGAGGATATTAAAAATCCGTACAGGCTTTTTCTCCTGGGCCGTTACCATGCGGGAAAGTTCGGGTTTCCAGGCTAATCCTTCCACACCGCTGTTTTGTTTATCGGCCTGAACTGTCGGACGATAAGTTTCGGCATGGCTGATATCCACTTTTTGCGTATCATTATTAATGGTGATGATAGCCAGCGTGCCGCTCTTTTCTTTGGAAAGATAGAAGCGTTGATTACCGATGTATTCAATGGCCTCAAGGTCGGCGGGTGTATCCGTTTTGATACGGCGCAGCACCTTTCCATCCGTGCTAAGTTCCAGAATTAAAGAGGGCGCATCGGTGACGGCGAACAGCGTTTGTGTGTCTTTATTCCAGGTCAGACCGGATAATCCGCCCTCTAAACCCGAAATCTGTTTGGCGTCGATAGTGACGTGATAGTTGTCTATTTGTGGGTAATTTGTGATGTAGTAATAGAAAGAAAAAATACAAACAAGAGCAATAATAAAGCCTGCAAATATTTTGGTTTTCTTATTCTTCATAAATCCACGGAGAAAGAACGGGAGAGTCAGATATCCCCTATATGTTTCCATATAGGGGATTGCGCGTCATATATTAGCGCATGGTAACAAACTCTTCCGCCGCTGTCGGGTGAATTGCCACGGTATTATCGAAATCTTTTTTGGTTGCACCCATTTTCAGGGCTACGGCGAAACCTTGCAGCATTTCATCCATACCAAAACCGATGCCGTGAATACCGACAATTTTCTCTTCCGGGCCAACACAAACCAGTTTCATACGGCACGGCTGGCGATGCGTGGTGACGGCGGTATACATCGCCGTAAAGGACGATTTATAGACCTTCACCGCGTCGTCGCTATACTGCTCACGTGCCTGCGGTTCGGTTAAACCGACGGTGCCGATGGGCGGGTGGCTGAAGACAACGGTCGGGATATTACTGTAATCCAGATGCTCATCCGGCTTGTTATTAAACAGGCGTTCTGAGAGACGACGACCTGCGGCCACCGCAACCGGCGTCAGTTCAACGGCGCCAGTGTTATCACCGACGGCATAAATCCCCGGAACGTTGGTGTTCTGGAATTTATCGACGACGATATAGCCTTTATCGTTGGTTTTCACGCCCGTTGCTGCCAGGTTGAAGTTGTCGTTCGCCGGTTCACGGCCAATCGCCCAAATCAGGCAATCTACCGTCTGGCTGCGGCCATCTTCCAGTTCAATGGTCAGGCTGCCGTCGGCGTTTTTCACGACCGCTTTTGGAATCGCCTGAGTATGCAGCGTTGGGCCTTCCGCGTTCATCACTTCAACCAGCGTCTCGGTAATCAGCGGGTCGAAGGAACGCAGCGGCGCGTGTTTACGCACAAACAGATGCGTTTGCGCACCCAGTCCGTTAATCACACCCGCCAGTTCCACAGCGATATAGCCCGCGCCCACAACTGCAACGCGTTTCGGCAATGCGGGCAGCGCGAAGAAACCGTCGGAGTCGATACCGTATTCCACGCCCGGAATATCCGGATGGCTTGGGCGACCGCCGGTGGCGATCAGGATATGATCGGCGGTGATCGTCTCCCCGTTCACTTCCACGGTTTTCGCATCAACAAAACGAGCAAAGCCTTTAATCACATCGACTTTGTTCTTCGCCAGGCCATTGTCATAGGACGTATGAATACGGTCGATATAGGCGGTACGGCTGGCAATCAGTTTATCCCAGTCGAAGTTGTTGATGGTGGTATCAAAACCGTAATCCGGGCCGTACATGTGGATGGCTTCGCGGATTTGCGCGGCATGCCACATCACTTTTTTCGGCACGCAACCGACGTTGACGCAGGTGCCGCCCAGCTCTTTAGCTTCAATCAGTGCACACTTCTGGCCGTACATCGCCGCACGGTTGATTGAGGCGATGCCGCCGCTGCCGCCGCCAATAGCGATATAGTCGTAATGTTTGGTCATGACCGCTCCTTCCTGTTCATTGTCAGGCGAGGGCTCTGTGCCCAGCGCCAAAGATCCGCGATTGTATACCTGAAACTGATAGGTTCTGGCTATGTCTGCGATTACTCAGGCACGATCCAGCTTACCGTGGTATGGCCGATACCGTTCGGCACCAGCTTACTGTGCAGCCATGGCAGAACGGCGTTCATCTGCTGTTCCAGCTTCCACGGCGGGTTGATAACAATCATCCCGGAAGCCGTCATGCCGCGCTGATCGCTGTCCGGGCGTACCGCCAGCTCGATTTGCAGGATTTTACGGATACCGGTGGCTTCGAGGTCTTTGATCATGCGTTTGATTTGCGCACGCAGGACGACCGGATACCACAACGCATAGGTGCCTGTCGCAAAGCGCTTATAACCTTCGTGAATGCCCGTAACCACAGCCTGGTAATCGGTTTTGATTTCGTACGGCGGGTCGATGAGGATCAGCCCACGACGAGACACCGGCGGCAGTTTGGATTTGAGTTGTTGATAACCGTCGGTTTTTTCCACGCGCGCACGGTCGTCTTTCTGGAATTCGGAACGCAGCAGCGGGAAATCGCTTGGGTGCAGTTCAGTCATCATCAGGCTGTCTTGTTCACGCAGCAACTGGCGGGCAATCAGCGGTGAGCCTGGGTAGTAGCGCAACTGACCGCTGCGGTTGAAGTGCTGGACCACGCTGATATATGGCTCCAGTTCGGCAGGCAGATCGTCCTGTTGCCAGATACGGGCGATACCCTCCAGATACTCACCGGTGCGCTCCGCGTGCTCGCTGCTTAACTGGTAACGGCCTGCGCCCGCATGGGTGTCCAGATAGAGAAACGGTTTCTCTTTCTCTTTCAGTGATTCGATGATCAGGCTCTGAACGGTGTGTTTAAGGACGTCGGCGTGGTTGCCAGCGTGAAAGCTGTGGCGATAACTGAGCATGGGTAAAGGAGTTCCGCTAAGTAAAACATGGGCCCGTTACCGGGCAACAAAAAAGCCTATCCAGACAGTATACCGAAAAGTCGCCGCCGCCGCGAAAGCGCAACGCTTATCATTGAAATTCACTACACTTAACCCCATGCTACATACATTACATGGCGGATGGCGACGTAGCCGCCACCCGACAATAACGCGCATACGCGTTTGTTTCCCATTTTTAACCAGGACTGTGCATATGACGAATCCATTACTGACTCCCTTCGAACTGCCGCCGTTTTCCGCCATCAAGCCTGAGCATGTTGTTCCCGCTGTCACTAAAGCGCTGAATGACTGCCGTGAAAATGTGGAACGCGTGGTAGCACAGGGCGCACCGTATTCCTGGGAAAATTTATGCCAGCCGCTGGCGGAAGTGGACGATGTGCTGGGGCGTATTTTCTCGCCGGTCAGCCATCTGAATTCGGTCAAAAACAGCCCGGAACTGCGCGAAGCCTACGAGCAAACCCTGCCGCTGCTGTCGGAATACAGTACCTGGGTCGGTCAGCATGAAGGGCTGTACAAAGCGTATCGCGACCTGCGCGACGGCGATAACTACGCCACGCTTTCTACGGCACAGAAAAAAGCGGTCGATAACGCACTGCGTGATTTCGAATTGTCCGGCATCGGACTGCCGAAAGAGAAACAGCAGCGCTACGGTGAAATTGCGACGCGTTTGTCTGAACTCGGCAACATCTATAGCAACAACGTACTCGATGCCACCATGGGCTGGACGAAACAGGTGAGCGACGAAGCGGAACTCTCCGGTATGCCGGAAAGCGCGCTGGCGGCCGCTAAAGCACAGGCCGAAGCCAAAGAGCTGGACGGTTACCTGCTGACGCTGGATATCCCAAGCTATCTGCCGGTAATGACCTACTGCGACAATCAGGCGCTGCGTGAAGAGATGTATCGCGCCTACAGCACTCGTGCGTCTGATCAGGGCCCGAATGCCGGTAAATGGGATAACAGCCCGGTGATGGCGGAAATTCTCGCCCTGCGTCATGAACTGGCGCAACTGCTGGGCTTCGAAAGCTACGCCTTTAAATCACTCGCCACCAAAATGGCGGAAAACCCGCAGCAGGTGCTGGAATTCTTAACCGACCTCGCCAAACGTGCGCGTCCGCAGGGTGAAAAGGAGCTGGCGCAACTGCGTGCCTTCGCGAAAGCGGAATTTGGCGTCGATGAGCTGCAACCGTGGGATATCGCCTACTACAGCGAAAAACAGAAGCAACACCTCTATAGCATCAGCGACGAGCAACTGCGCCCGTACTTCCCGGAAAACAAAGCCGTTAACGGCCTGTTTGAAGTGGTGAAACGCATATACGGCATTACCGCCAAAGAGCGCAAAGATGTTGATGTCTGGAGCCCGGAAGTACGCTTCTTCGAGCTGTATGACGAAAACAATGAACTGCGCGGTAGCTTCTACCTTGACCTGTACGCGCGTGAACACAAACGCGGCGGGGCGTGGATGGACGACTGCGTCGGTCAGATGCGCAAGCTTGATGGCTCGCTGCAAAAACCGGTTGCTTACCTGACCTGTAACTTTAACCGCCCGGTCAACGGCAAACCGGCGCTGTTCACGCATGACGAAGTGATCACCCTGTTCCACGAGTTCGGTCACGGCCTGCATCATATGCTGACCCGCATCGAAACCGCAGGCGTTTCCGGGATCAACGGCGTGCCGTGGGATGCGGTCGAACTGCCGAGCCAGTTTATGGAAAACTGGTGCTGGGAGCCGGACGCGCTGGCGTTTATCTCCGGCCACTATGAAACCGGCGAACCGCTGCCGAAAGAACTGCTCGATAAAATGCTGGCGGCGAAAAACTACCAGGCGGCGCTGTTTATTCTGCGTCAACTGGAATTCGGCCTGTTCGACTTCCGTCTGCACGCGGAATTTAACCCGGAACAGGGCGCGAAAATCCTCGAAACCCTGGCGGAAATCAAGAAACAGGTTGCCGTGGTGCCGGGGCCGTCATGGGGCCGCTTCCCGCACGCCTTCAGCCACATCTTTGCCGGGGGTTATGCGGCGGGTTACTACAGCTATCTGTGGGCCGATGTGCTGGCGGCAGATGCCTTCTCCCGCTTTGAAGAAGAGGGGATTTTCAACCGCGATACCGGGCAGTCGTTCCTCGATAACATCCTGACGCGCGGCGGTTCTGAAGAGCCTATGGCGCTGTTCAAACGCTTCCGTGGCCGTGAACCGCAGCTTGATGCGATGCTGGAGCACTACGGGATCAAAGGCTAATCAGTCAGTGAAAATCTGTTTACTTGATGAAACGGGCGCCGGAGACGGCGCCTTATCTGTTCTTGCTGCCCGCTGGGGGCTGGAGCACGATGAAGACAACCTGATGGCGCTGGTGTTAACGCCGGAGCATCTTGAACTGCGCAAGCGCGATGAGCCAAAGCTTGGCGGCATCTTCGTGGATTTTGTTGGCGGCGCGATGGCGCATCGGCGTAAATTCGGCGGCGGTCGCGGTGAGGCGGTGGCAAAAGCAGTCGGCATTAAAGGCAGCTATTTGCCGGACGTGGTTGACGCCACGGCGGGGCTGGGGCGCGATGCCTTTGTGCTGGCCTCGGTAGGCTGCCATGTGCGGATGCTGGAGCGCAACCCGGTCGTGGCGGCACTGCTTGACGATGGCCTGGCGCGCGGCTATGCCGATGCGGAAATCGGCGGCTGGTTGCAGGAGCGATTACAACTGATCCACGCCTCCAGCCTGACGACGCTTGCGGATATCACGCCGCGCCCGCAGGTGGTGTATCTTGACCCGATGTTTCCGCATAAGCAGAAAAGCGCGCTGGTGAAGAAAGAGATGCGCGTGTTTCAGTCGCTGGTGGGGCCGGATTTAGATGCGGACGGATTGCTGGAGCCTGCACGATTGCTGGCGACGAAGCGGGTGGTGGTGAAGCGACCAGACTATGCGCCGCCGCTCGCGGAGGTGGCGACGACCAACGCGGTGGTCACGAAAGGGCATCGGTTTGATATTTATGCGGGGACGGCGGAATAGGGGAAGTGCGGCCTGGGCCCCTCACCCTAACCCTCTCCCATAGGGAGAGGGGACCGATCGTGCCAATGGTGAAAGTTGTGCGGTTTTCTCCCTCTCCCTGTGGGAGAGGGTCGGGGTGAGGGCCCCTACACAAACGGCGCGTACGGATCGGCCATCTCAAACGCCGCTGTTCTCTCCGCTTTCGGCGGGTAAATCAGCTCGCTAACGATCGATACCTTCAATTTCTTCGCTTCTTCGCGCGTCAGTTTTACCTGCTGATCCCAGCCCTCGGTATACACCGCACCCCACGCGCCGAGATCCAGACAGGTGACGTACATCTCCTGGCGATACGGCGACGGTTCCACACCCAACAGGCTGGCAGCGGCGTTATTCCCGGCGAATTTGCCCAGCAGAATCGCATGCTGGCAGGTCATCAGCGCGTGGTTGCCTTTGTCATCCGTTGCCGCATACGCCACGTCGCCGGTGGCGAAAATCTCTTCATGGCCGATAACCTGAAGATTCGTATCTACATGCAGACGCCCCTGGCGATCGCGCGGCGCATCAATTTGTGCCGTCAGGTCGCTTGCCTGCACGCCCACGGTCCAGATAACGGTTGAAGAGGCAATTCGCTGCCCGTCTTTAAGCGTGACGCCTGCGGCATCCACCGATTCCACTTCGGCATTCACCATCCATTCGACCCCCAGTTCGTTGGAGGCATCGATGACCACATTGCGGAGTTCTTCACTGTAACGTGAACCCGGCTGTGGGCCGCGCTCAACTACGACTACTCTGGTCTTAGCATTTGAGCCCAGAATGTCGCGCAGACGGCCGGGTAATTCCATCGCCATTTCAATACCGGTAAACCCGCCGCCGCAGACGACGACGGTGTTACGCGCGTCACTTTCAGTTTGAGAGGCCAGAGAATGCAGATGTTTTTCTAAAACGGCGGCGCTTTCCAGCTGATCGAGATCGAAGGCATGCGCTTCAACACCTGAGACAAATGAACGGTTTACGTGACTACCGCTCGCCAGAATCAGGCGGTCGTAGGGATGCTGGTGGGTTTTACCGTCCGCATCTTTCCAGCTCACGCTACGCGAGTCGGTGTGGATATCAGATACGGTACCGCGCAGGAATGTCACGCCGGTGACGTCGAACAGCGGCATCAGCGGGGAAACCAGCGTTTCAACGTGACTTTCATAAAAACGCGGGCGAACACGCAGCTCTGGCTGCGGAGCAATCACTGTAATATCAATAGCCTGATTATCATGCTTGTCCGCCAGGCGCGCCGCGCTCAGGGCAGCCCACATTCCGGCAAAACCGGCACCTACGATCAAAATTTGTTTACGCATCGCTCATTCACTCTGTTAACGTCGATTAATTGACTCGGATTTTATTAGTCGTAGTTTAAAAAGGCAATGTGAAAAATCAGCGCGATAGAGTGTTTCCTTCTATCATTATGATTAATATCTATTTATTTTTTTAGTTTCGCCGTATTGAAATGAAGTTTCTGGATTGATAAGGGCAAAATAGCTACAATAACTCAGAGTTAACTTGGCTGAGATTAAAGTATGGCATTTTACAGTTCTGGGGTTGAGTACGGCATTCATAGCCTGATGTGCATGGTAGACAGCAAGGGCGACGCCCGTGATATGAGCGTGCGCGAAATTGCCGAGTTACAAAGCGTGCCCTATGACTACCTCGCCAAAATCTTCACTCGCCTGTCAAAAGCCGGGCTGGTGCGCAGCATTGAAGGGAAGGGCGGTGGTTTTCAGCTGGCAAAACCCGCGGAGCACATCACGGTGAAAGACGTGGCTGTTGCCATCGACGGTGAGAAGCGCATCTTTGAATGCCGCGAGATTCGCCAGCGGTTGGCCGTGTTTGATGAACAGCCGCCGGAGTGGGCGTGTGAAGGCATCTGCGGCGTGCGCTCGGTAATGGACATGGCACAGCAGCGAATGGAAGAGGCGCTGGCTCAGCACACGATCCTCGACCTTGCCCGCAAGATGTACCGCAAAGCGCCGGATGAATTTGTTATCGAAGTTCAGGACTGGATTGCCGCGCGCAAAGCGTAAGCGAATTGCCTGATGGCGCTACGCTTATCAGGCCTACGTGTCGATACGTGATTGTAGGCCGCACCACCTACAAAAACGCCCGCAAAAGCGGGCGTTGTCATTATGCGCGAGAGGCGATTACTCCTCTTCTTCGTCGCGCAGCGGAACAATCAACATATCGACGTGAACGGTGTTGATTAACTGACGAGCAGAAGACATCAGCTTGCTCCAGAAGTCCTGATGATGACCGCAAACCACCAGGTCCATATCGTATTTCTTGATGGCGTCGACCAGCACCTGGCCCAGATCGCCGCTGCCGCTCAGGGTTTCGGTAATCGGGTAACCCGCATTGGTGGACAGCTCAGACAGCGCATGGTGCGTCTCTTCCGAAATGCGTTTCTGCATGTCGCCCAGATTCACATCGATAAGGCCGGTGTAAAGATCGGAGTAGTTCACATCAACATGAATCAGGGAAACTTTCGCGTTGTATGGGCGTGCCATAGAAACGGCTTTCTCAACCAGTACTTTGCTTTCTGGTGAAAGGTCTACCGCGATAAGAATGTGTTTGTAAGCCATGGTGTTACTCCTTCCATAAAGTTGTCGATGACCAATGGGCGTGAAGTCGCCCGCGTCCTGCATATCGATTGCGCGGGGGGTAGCCCTGCCTTAAATCTGCTGCATCCGGGGATGCTAATCAGGCCTTGTAATAATCTTAAAGACCTCATTGTAGAAGATATTTCTACATTATAGCGACCGGGTCTGCGCGTCAATGCGACGCGATCACCAATTTGTTAAACAAATTTATCTAAAGACACCTATTGATAACGCTTAAGGTTGTGGTAAAAAATTTCACTAATCTCCTACACTATTTAATGAGCCGATCGGATAAATAAACGTGATCGGATTCTCACCTTTTCACTGAGCTGTCTAAGCTATTGGTTATCGGGGTGCGGTAGCCCGGGTGGAGTCTCCGCTGGGTGGGTCGCCGGGGAGGAGGTATGATCAGCACAATCGCGCTGTTTTGGGCCCTGTGTGTCGTCTGTGTGGTGAATATGGCACGCTATTTCTCGTCGTTGCGTGCATTGTTAGTGGTACTGCGTGGTTGCGATCCCTTGCTCTATCAGTATGTTGATGGTGGAGGTTTTTTTACCTCACATGGCCAACCCAGCAAGCAAGTGAGGCTGGTTTGGTACATTTACGGTCAGCGCTATCGCGACCATCATGACGACGAGTTTATCCGCCGCTGTGAGCGCCTGCGCCGCCAGTTTATTTTGACCAGTTCACTATGTGGTTTAGTGGTCGTGAGCCTGATCGCTTTGGCTCTCTGGCATTAGCTTCTCGCCATAAAAAAAGACGGGCCAGTTTCCTGACCCGTCTTTTTTGTCTGCCTGATAATCAGATAATCATCAACGACAGCCAGTACAATCCGCCCGAAAGCAGAATCGATGCTGGCAGCGTGAACACCCATGCCATCAGAATGTTGGTCACGGTTTTCCGTTGCAGACCGCCGCCATCCACAATCATCGTACCCGCCACAGAAGAGGAGAGAACGTGAGTGGTGGAAACCGGCATCCCGGTATAACTCGCCAGGCCGATGGATACCGCAGAGGTCATCTGCGCCGCCATACCCTGTGCGTAGGTCATGCCTTTCTTACCGATTTTTTCCCCGATGGTGGTCGCCACACGACGCCAGCCAATCATCGTACCGCAACCCAGCGCCAGCGCGACGGCCATGATGATCCAGACCGGTGCGTACTCAATCGTATTGAGCATGTCGCCTTTCAGTTTCTTCAGCAGACGCTGATCGTCAGCGCTCACTTCTGGCAGCTTAGCGACTTTGTCAGTGGTATCAGAGATACACAGCATGATGCGACGTAGCTGACTACGCTGCTCGACGCTCAGTTTGTCGTAGGTCTCGATATCCGCCAGCATGTTCTTCACGCGGGTTAACGCGTAGAGAGAGTTTGCCGGATGACAGTGCAGCTCACCAGACGGCGTGATGGCGGTGTCAGGCTCAGGAATAATCTGGTCAACGCCGGTGACTTTTTTCAGCAACGCAGGATGTTGCTGATAGAAGACTTCAACGTTATTGATAGCATCACGGGTACGGGTGATTTCGTAGCCAGATGCGTTCATGTTGACCACGAACCCTGCCGGAGCCACGCCAATCAATACCAGCATGATCAGACCAATGCCTTTCTGACCGTCGTTCGCGCCGTGAGAGAATGCGACACCGATAGCCGAAATGATCAGGGCGATACGCGTCCAGAATGGCGGCTTTTTCTTACCGTCTTTCTTTTCACGCTCTGCCGGCGTCAGGTGGATACGCGCACGTTTTTTCGTACCGCTCCAGTAGCGACGCAGCAGGAACACCAGACCACCTGCGAAGACCAGGCCGACGATAGGTGACACGATGAGGGAGCCGAAAATATTCAGTACTTTCGGAATGTTAAGCGCATCCACCACCGATGTGCCAGTCATCAGCGCATTGGTTAAACCAATACCAATGATCGCGCCAATCAGCGTGTGAGAACTGGATGCCGGCAGACCAAAATACCAGGTGCCGAGGTTCCAGATAATCGCAGCCAACAACATGGAGAAGACCATGGCGAGGCCGTGCGCTGAACTGACATTAAGCAGGAGATCTGTCGGTAACATATGCACGATGGCATAGGCTACACTCAGGCCGCCCAGCAGAACGCCGAGGAAGTTAAAGATAGCCGCCATGGCAACCGCAAGCTGCGATCGCATAGCGCGAGTATAAATCACGGTTGCCACTGCGTTTGCCGTATCATGGAAGCCGTTAATGGCTTCATAGAACAGAACAAAAATCAGAGCAAGTACCAACAAAAGCCCGGTATGTAAATCCAGACCTGCGAACAAATGTAACATAGTACGTTACGCCATTTTGAGGACATGAACGCGCGGCATTATCATGGACTTTGGCAGCGCGGGCAAAGTGAAATATAGACTTTTTTTGATATTCCCCCACAGTTCTATAGCTGTCGCAAATGATTATTTAAGATTTTTCAAATAGATATGCGGAGTTGCCTTATATTTCACTGGTACGACGTGCGTGAAAAATTTACAATTCCCGACAATCACTAAGTTGAGGATAGTGCGTGGAAAGGTTTGATGCCATTGTAATTGGGGCCGGTGCCGCAGGAATGTTTTGTGCCGCGCAGGCCGGGCAGGCGGGCCTGCGCGTACTGTTGCTGGATAACGGTAAGAAGCCCGGACGCAAGATTCTGATGTCCGGCGGCGGTCGCTGCAACTTTACTAATCTTAATGTCGAACCTGCGGCATATCTCAGCCAAAACCCGCATTTTTGCAAATCTGCGCTGGCGCGCTACACCCAATGGGATTTCATCGACCTGGTCGGAAAGCACGGCATTGCCTGGCACGAGAAGACGCTGGGGCAACTTTTCTGCGACGATTCCGCCGAGCAAATTGTAAAACTGCTGGTAGATGAATGTGCAAAAGGCAACGTTACGACACGCCTGCGCAGCGAAATATTGAGCGTTGAGCGTGATGAAGCGGGCTTTATCCTGCAACTCAACGGCGAAACGGTCACCGCGAAGAAACTGGTGATTGCCAGCGGTGGACTGTCGATGCCGGGCCTTGGCGCATCGCCATTTGGTTACAAAATTGCTGAACAATTCGGCCTGAAGGTTTTGCCAACCCGCGCCGGGCTTGTGCCTTTCACACTTCACAAACCGATGCTGGATGTTTCCCAAACTATCTCGGGTGTTTCTGTTCCCTCTGTTATTAGCGCAGAAGATGGCACCGTTTTCCGCGAAAGCCTGCTGTTTACGCACCGCGGTCTCTCCGGCCCGGCGGTGTTGCAGATCTCCAGCTACTGGCAGCCCGGTGAATTCGTCACCATTAACCTGCTGCCGGATATCGACCTTGCCGAATTCCTTGATGCGCAGCGTGTGGAACACCCGAATCAGAGCCTGAAAAATACCCTGGCAATGCATCTGCCGAAACGTCTGGTGGAGTGCTTGCAACAACTGGGGCAGATTCCGGATGTCACGCTGAAACAGCTTAATGTGCGCGATCAGCAAACACTGGTGGAAACCTTAACCGAATGGCGCGTGCAGCCTAACGGCACAGAAGGGTATCGCACAGCAGAAGTGACGCTGGGCGGCGTGGATACCAACGAACTCTCTTCCCGAACCATGGAAGCACGCAAGGTGCCGGGGCTGTATTTCATTGGCGAAGTGATGGATGTCACCGGCTGGCTGGGCGGCTATAACTTCCAGTGGGCGTGGTCAAGCGCCTGGGCCTGTGCGCAGGCGCTGAGCGAAGAATAACCACAGCAGGGGGGATCTCCCCCCTGAAATAACCACTACCACGATTATTCTTCCGCTAATAATGTAAAATTAAATTAGCCTGACTAAAGGTTGAGGCAGAATATTTAATTCCACGTTAATCATTAATTCAGTCGTTTCAATATATTATGTGTTTAATATTGCATGTTGATATTTATGGGTGATTTTAGCAATGTGAATCAATCTTTCGTGTTACTGCTGATGCACTTCTCTTTTATTTAAATCTAATTGCGTGATGGCTAAATTTGAATGAAAGAGGCAATACTATGTTTAATCCACTGAAAGACCATACCTCTATTGTCCTGACCGATTTACGCATCAAAAAATCATTTGACCCAGGCCGGAATTATATTGACCCCTATCTGATTGCTATTGTTACGGATAAAAAAGACGGCGTGCTAAGAATGAGTAGCAAGCGATTCGATTTTCCTAATGTAAAAGTGTATGAACGTATTATTACCTCGGACAGCACATTTTCACTTTATGGCCCGGGAAATCCTGGTGAATTCGTCACGACGACCTTGATGTTGATGGAGTCTGATTCAGATATCCGAATAGTGGGCCAACAATTGGATGATCTTATCAGCGGTACGGCGGAAGAGGTTGGTGCTGTTGCTGCTCTGTCTGGCAACCCATCGGCTATCGCTATCACTGCGCTTGCGCAGAAAATTCTGCAAGGTGTTGCAAAAGTACTTCAGCAGAATAAAGATGATCAGATCTGTTTTGTTTATGACACCTGGTTTCAGGGGGAACTTCCTCCCTATGGCATTAACCAATATAAAATCCATTCCAGCAGTGTGGCGGATGTGACATTACGCGTTTCTCCCTTACTGGTTGGAGGCCAGCAGGGTTGGATGACCTTTGCCCAGGCGGAGGTTAAATAATGTCTACTTCACTTCCTGCCATTAATATTCTTATTATCCTCTTCCTGTGTGGTACCGCGGGAATGGTCGGTCAGGGCATTCGGGCTGTTATTGGTCTTCAAAAAGCGGGTTACCTTAATCTTGATAGCAACAACACTAAAGCGAGCTTTAGTGCCAGCTATATGATTGTGACGCTTATGATCGGTTTTATTGCTGGATGCGTATCGGCATTAATTCTGGGATTTGATCAGTTTTCAGGAGGCGTTGACCCTAAAACCTTACTGGCCGTTGTTGCAGCAGGGTATGCTGGTGTGGATTTTATTGAAGGGAGCTTTAATTCATTTATCCGACAAGCTATTGCGCCAGAGAGTGGAAAAAATGATGGAAACCAACCCGAACCACCTGCAAAGACTCAAACGGTGCAATCACCTCAGCAAGATATTCACCGTGGACTGGCAATCACCACTGACTATAGCTTATCCCTACCTACCTCTCAGCCCCTTGCCTATGCCTTGAAACAAGCCAGTAAGCATATCGATACGGATAAATGGGTCCCGGTGTTAAATCATGCATTCCAAAAGTTTGAGGTGAATACCGATCGACGTGTTGCAGCAGCAATCGGACAGTTTATGGCTGAGGCTGGCGAAACCTTCCAGGATCTCCGTGAAAATATGCGTTACACCACATTACGTCAATTGATGAAAGTGTTTGGTAACCATTTCAAAGATGAAAAAGAAGCACAAATGTATTTAGGTCAACCCGAGCGTCTGGGAAATCTGGTCTACGCAAATCGGCTCGGTAATGGTTCTGTAGAGTCGGGAGACGGCTATCGATATCGTGGCCGGGGATTGATTCAACTGACCGGTAAGACGGAATACCAGCAGTTTGCAGACGATATGCAGATTTCAGTTGAGCAGGCAGCAGAATGGTGTGAGACCCCTGAAGGTGCGGCGATTTCGGCATGTTGGTACCTGAAAACCCGTCATTGCTTACCGGATGCGGATCGCTGGGACCTGGAAGCGCTTACCCTGAAAGTCAATGGCAAAGCCAAAGTGAATCTCGCCGGACGTATTGCATATGCGGAAACTATTCTGAGGGCATTAGCCCACACTCATTGAAGAGGAATGCAGCAGGGACGCTGCTTTAATAAGTCAATAGACATACAAAAATCAGGTGTTACTATCACATTGACACTATCAATGAGTACGCGTGTTTCATTTACGGCCAGGAACGCTGATGATGACAACATTACTACCCGATTTCTCAGTACCTTCATCCAGCACTCTCCTTTACGGTGAGCGTCATTCCGACGCCTGTACACCGTCTGGCTCTCTCTCCTCTTTCCCTCTTATCCCGGAGGGGAATTGTCGCTGAACGTTTGTTCGGCGCGCTTTGTGACACGCGTGGTTTGGTAACAGGGATTATGGCGGGTCGAGCATGGACAAGATTAAACGTCATTTGACGTGGTGGATCATTGGCATTGTCGCGGTGGTAGCTGCCGTGGCGTGGTGGATGTTACGGCCCGCGGGTGTGCCGGAAGGATTCGCGGCCAGCAATGGCAGAATCGAGGCCACGGAAGTGGATATCGCCACCAAAATCGCCGGGCGCATCGACACCATTCTGGTGTCGGAAGGGCAGTTTGTGCGTCAGGGTGAGGTGTTAGCGAAGATGGATACCCGCGTGCTGAACGAGCAGCGCCAGGAAGCTATCGCGCAAATTAAAGAAGCCGAAAGCGCGGTAGCGGCTGCGCGCGCTTTGCTGGAGCAGCGCCAGAGCGAGATGCGTGCGGCGCAGGCGGTGGTGAAGCAGCGTGATGCCGAACTGGCGTCCGTCTCTAAACGTCATACCCGCTCGCAGACGTTATCGACGCGCGGCGCAGTCTCCGCGCAACAGTTAGATGACGATCGTGCGGCGGCAGAGAGCGCGCGTGCAGCGCTGGAGTCGGCGAGGGCGCAGGTATCTGCGTCCAATGCGGCGATTGAAGCGGCGCGAACCAATATCATCCAGGCGCAAACGCGCGTCGAGGCAGCGCAGGCCACCGAGCGGCGCATTCAGGCCGATATCGACGATAGCGAGCTCAAAGCCCCGCGCGATGGACGCGTGCAGTATCGTGTCGCCGAGCCGGGTGAAGTGCTGGCGGCAGGCGGTCGGGTGCTCAATATGGTCGATCTCAGCGATGTTTATATGACCTTCTTCCTGCCGACCGAGCAGGCGGGGTTGCTGAAGATTGGCGGTGAAGCGCGTCTGGTGCTTGATGCCGCGCCCGATCTGCGTGTTCCCGCCACCATCAGTTTTGTGGCGAGCGTCGCCCAGTTCACGCCAAAAACCGTGGAAACCCGCGATGAGCGGCTGAAGCTGATGTTCCGCGTGAAAGCGCGCATTCCACAAGAGCTGCTGCAACAGCATCTGGAGTATGTGAAAACCGGGCTGCCGGGCATGGCGTGGGTGCGTCTGGATGAACAACAACCCTGGCCAGATGACCTGGTGGTGAGGTTGCCGCAATGACAGGCCAGATACGGCCTTCCGTCGCGCAGCTTGAAGGCGTCGGCCAGCGTTACGGCGCGACGGTGGCGTTAAAGAACATTACGCTGAACATTCCCTCACGGTGCATGGTGGGATTGATTGGCCCGGATGGCGTCGGGAAATCGAGCCTGCTGTCGCTGATTTCCGGCGCGCGGGTGATTGAGCAGGGCAATGTGATGGTGCTCGGCGGCGATATGCGCGATGCGGCGCACCGCCGCGATGTCTGCCCGCGTATCGCCTGGATGCCGCAGGGGCTGGGCAAAAACCTCTATCACACGCTGTCGGTGTATGAAAACGTCGACTTCTTCGCGCGCCTGTTTGGCCACAATAAAGCGGAGCGCGAGGCGCGGATCACCGAACTGCTGAACAGTACCGGGCTGGCCCCGTTCCGCGATCGCCCTGCCGGGAAGCTCTCGGGTGGGATGAAGCAAAAACTGGGGCTGTGCTGCGCGTTGATCCACGACCCGGAACTGCTGATCCTCGATGAGCCCACAACCGGTGTTGACCCGCTTTCACGCGCGCAGTTCTGGGATCTGATCGACAGCATCCGTGAACGACAAAGCAACATGAGCGTGCTGGTCGCGACCGCATACATGGAGGAAGCCGAGCGTTTCGACTGGCTGGTGGCGATGAACGCCGGGGAAGTGATGGCGACGGGCAGCGCGCAACAGCTACGGGATAAAACCGGCAGCGAGACGCTGGAGCAGGCATTCATCGCCCTGTTGCCAGAGGCGCAGCGGCAGGCACATAAACCGGTCGTCATTCCGCCGTATCAGGCAGAAAATGCAGAAATCGCCATTGAAGCGCGCAATCTCACCATGCGTTTCGGCGATTTTGTTGCGGTGGACCATGTGAACTTTCGCATTCCTCGCGGCGAGATTTTTGGTTTTCTCGGCTCCAACGGCTGCGGCAAATCGACCACCATGAAGATGCTCACGGGCCTGTTGCCTGCCAGCGAAGGTGAAGCCTGGCTGTTCGGTCAGCCCGTTGATCCGAACGATATCGAAACCCGCCGCCGTGTGGGGTATATGTCGCAGGCGTTCTCGCTTTACAGTGAACTCACTGTGCGGCAAAACCTGGAGCTTCACGCCCGCCTGTTTCATATTCCCGAAGCGGAAATCCCGGCGCGAGTCGCGGAAATGAGCGATCGCTTCATGCTCGCCGACGTCGAAGACGCACTTCCCGCCGCGCTACCACTGGGCATTCGCCAGCGATTGTCGTTGGCGGTGGCGGTGATCCATCGCCCGGAAATGCTCATTCTTGATGAACCGACCTCCGGCGTTGACCCGGTGGCGCGCGATATGTTCTGGCAACTGATGGTTGACCTGTCGCGGCAGGATAAAGTCACTATTTTCATCTCCACTCACTTTATGAACGAAGCGGAGCGCTGCGACCGCATGTCGCTGATGCACGCGGGCAAAGTGCTGGCCAGCGGCACGCCACAGGAACTGGTTGAGCGCCGTGGCGCGGCGAATCTGGAAGAGGCGTTTATCGCCTGGCTTCAGGAAGCCTCCGGCCCTGCACCGCAGGTGCCGCCGCCAGACGACATCCCGATGACGCATGAAGCGCCAAAACCGCCGCGTCAGGGCTTCAGCCTGCGCCGCCTGTTCAGCTATAGCCGCCGGGAAGCGCTGGAGCTGCGCCGCGACCCGGTACGT
Source organism: Pseudocitrobacter sp. 73 (assembly GCF_008369545.1). Classification (NCBI taxonomy): domain Bacteria; kingdom Pseudomonadati; phylum Pseudomonadota; class Gammaproteobacteria; order Enterobacterales; family Enterobacteriaceae; genus Pseudocitrobacter; species Pseudocitrobacter sp. 73. The sequence goes on from NZ_VTZO01000016.1 coordinate 48,427, forward strand.
TCTACGCTGGCGATGCTCGGTACGGTGATTCTGATGCTGATCATGGGTTACGGCATCAGCATGGATGTCGAAAACCTGCGCTTTGCCGTGCTCGATCGCGACCAGACCATGAGCAGCCAGGCATGGTCACTCAATCTTGCCGGTTCCCGCTACTTTATCGAACAGCCGCCGCTCACCAGTTATGACGAGCTGGATAAACGAATGCGGGCAGGCGACGTTGCGGTGGAGATCGAAATTCCGCCCAACTTTGGTCGTGATATTGCACGCGGTACGCCGGTGAAAATCGGTGTCTGGGTGGATGGTGCGATGCCGAGTCGGGCGGAAACGGTGCAGGGTTACGTGCAGGCGATGCACCAGACCTGGCTACAGGACGTCGCCAGCCGCCAGCCGACGTCAAATGCGCAGAACGGCCTGATGACCATCGAAACCCGCTATCGCTATAACCCGGATGTAAAAAGTCTTCCGGCGATTGTGCCTGCGGTTATTCCATTACTGCTGATGATGATCCCTTCAATGCTCAGCGCGTTAAGCGTGGTGCGTGAAAAAGAGCTGGGGTCGATCATCAACCTCTACGTTACGCCGACGACACGAAGCGAATTCCTGCTCGGCAAGCAGTTGCCTTATATCGCGCTGGGAATGCTCAACTTCTTCCTGCTATGCGCGTTGTCGGTGTTTATGTTTGGCGTTGAACACAAAGGCAGTTTCCTCACCCTGACCCTGGCGGCGCTGCTGTATGTCACCATCGCGACCGGAATGGGACTGCTGATTTCCACCTTTATGAAAAGCCAGATCGCCGCCATATTTGGTACCTCGATCATTACGCTGATCCCGGCGACGCAGTTCTCCGGGATGATCGATCCGGTGGCATCGCTGGAAGGGCCGGGGCGGTGGATCGGCGAGATCTACCCGACCAGCCATTTCCTGACCATCGCGCGCGGGACGTTTTCGAAGGCGCTGGATCTGGGCGATCTCTGGCCGCTGTTCATTCCGCTGCTGATTGCTGTGCCGCTGGTGATTGGCCTGAGCGTGCTGCTGCTGAAAAAACAGGAGGGATGATGCGCCGATTACGCAATATTTATAACCTGGGCATCAAGGAGCTGCGCAGCCTGCTGGGCGATAAAGCGATGCTGGCACTGATTGTGTTTGCGTTTACGCTGTCGGTTTATTCGTCGGCAACGGTCACGCCGGGGTCGCTGCATCTGGCGCCTATCGCTATCGCGGATATGGACCAGTCGCAGCTTTCTAACCGTATTGTGAACAGCTTTTACCGCCCGTGGTTTCTGCCGCCGGAGATGATCACTGCCGATGAAATGGACGCCGGGCTGGATGCCGGGCGCTATACCTTCGCGGTGAACATCCCGCCCAATTTTCAGCGTGATGTGCTGGCCGGGCGTCAGCCGGATATTCAGGTGAACGTCGATGCCACGCGCATGAGCCAGGCGTTTACCGGCAACAGCTACATCCAGAGCATTATCAACGGCGAGGTGAACAGTTTTGTCGCGCGCTACCGTGATAACAGCGAGCCGCTGGTGGCGCTGGAAACACGGATGCGTTTTAACCCGAACCTTGAGCCTGCGTGGTTCGGTGGGGTGATGGCGATTATCAACAACATCACTATGCTGGCGATTGTGCTGACGGGCTCGGCGCTGATCCGCGAGCGCGAGCACGGCACCGTAGAGCATTTGCTGGTGATGCCCATTACGCCGTTTGAAATCATGATGGCTAAGGTGTGGTCGATGGGACTGGTGGTGCTGGTGGTGTCCGGGCTGTCGCTGGTGCTGATGGTGCAGGGCGTGCTGGGCGTGCCGATTGAAGGTTCGATCCCGTTGTTTATGCTCGGCGTGGCGTTGAGTCTGTTTGCCACTACGTCTATCGGGATTTTTATGGGCACGGTCGCGCGCTCAATGCCACAGCTGGGGCTGCTGATGATTCTGGTGCTGTTGCCGCTACAGATGCTCTCCGGCGGCTCAACGCCGCGCGAGAGCATGCCGCAAATGGTGCAGGACATTATGTTGTCGATGCCGACGACCCATTTTGTCAGTCTGGCGCAGGCGATTCTTTATCGCGGGGCCGGGTTTGATATTGTCTGGCCGCAGTTTGTCACGCTGCTGGCGATTGGCGGGGTGTTTTTTATGATTGCCCTGCTGCGGTTCCGGAAAACGATTGGGACAATGGCGTAGCCTGGCGTAGCCTGGCGTAGCCTGGGGTTGCCGGATGGCGCTTTGCTTATCCGGCATTTCCCTGCACCGCGTTCCCTACCCCTCGCTAAACAACCGCAACAGCGTCTCAACCTGCTCATCCAGCGGGGCGAGATCCTGCTTCACGATCAAATGCAGCGGCGTGGCGCGCCGCGCGCCGTGATGCAACGGTAAAGGCTTCAACACACCCTGTTCCAGCAACCGCTGTATACGCTCTTCCGGTAACCAGCCGTAGCCCACCTGATACATCACCGCATCAATCGCTGCATCAATGGTCGAAAAGGTCCACGCATCGTTGCCCGGCTGGCGAGCGTTGTCATGATCGGCGATGCGCACCAGCGGCCAGTTACGCAGCATCTCATCGCTAAACGGTGCATCCTGATGAAACAGCGGGTGGTCGCGGTGGGCAACGGCAACAAAATCGATATTCATCAGCCATTCGCCGCGCCCGGTAATGTCCTGGCGTCGCGTCAGCACCATTACATCCGCTTCCGCCTGCATGGCGTCGCTGTCGGTGCTGTTCTCCAGCACTTCCGTCAGTCGTACCTGCGTTTGCGGGTAATGCTGCTGAAACTGGCGCAAAATCGCAAACAGCCGCTTGCGCGGGAAGATGCTGTCCACCACTAAATCCAGTCGCGTGCGCATGCCGTCGCGCAGCGTGGCGGCGCGGGTTTCGACCCGGGCGAAGGCTTTCAGTAGCGGTTTCACCTGACTGAGTAACAGTTCCCCGGCGGGTGTCAGTACCGCGCGGCGGCCTTCCGGCACCAGCAGCGCAACACCTAATCGTTCCTGCAATAGTGACAAGTTATAGCTAACCGATGACTGGCTACGGTTGGTCTCTTCTGCCGCTTTGGCAAAGCTGCCGAGCTCCACCACTTTTTCCAGTAGCGCCCATTGTTCCAGGGTGGTCTTGTGCATGATTGATTTAAAATTTAGATGAATTTAATTCAAACATAGCGTTATTCATTCAGTTTTTAAAGCAATAAGATAACTCCATCGAAAAGAGGAGAACGAATTATGAGCAGCTTTGATAAAAATGATTTGAGCGGTTTTATCGGTAAACATCTGGTTTATACCTACGATAACGGCTGGAACTACGAGATTTACGTCAAAAACGCCAACACCCTTGATTACCGCATTCACAGCGGTCTGGTGGGGAATCGTTGGGTGAAAGATCAGCAGGCGTACATCGTGCGTGTTGGGGAAAGTATCTACAAAATTTCATGGACTGAACCGACCGGTACTGACGTCAGCCTGATTGTGAACCTGGGCGACAAACTGTTCCACGGCACTATCTTCTTCCCACGCTGGATAATGAATAACCCGGAAAAAACCGTCTGCTTCCAGAACGATCACATTCCGCTGATGAATTCATATCGTGATGCAGGCCCGGCTTACCCAACCGAAGTGATTGATGAGTTCGCGACCATTACTTTTGTACGCGACTGCGGCCCGGACGATGACACGGTCATCGCCTGCGCCGCCAGTGAACTGCCAAAAGATTTCCCGGCAAACCTGCGCTAAACATTAGCCCGGCAGGCGGCTTTTGGGCCGCCCCGGGCCAAGCAGTATCGCCAGTTTGCTGCCGCCTTTCGTGGTTTCCATCCAGATTTTACAGACGCTGGTCAGCGGCACCGACAGCAACATGCCCACCGGCCCCAGCAGCCATCCCCATATCAGCAACGACAAGAACACCACCAGCGTCGACATCCCCAGACGATGCCCCATCACGCGTGGCTCCAGAATATTGCCCAGCACCATGTGCACCACCAGGAACAGCGCGCCGACCATCAAACATTCGTAATAGCCATTAAACAGCAGCGCCTGAATCATCGGCGGAATGGCGGATATCACCGAGCCAATGTTGGGAATGTAGTTCAGCAAAAACGCCAGCACGCCCCACATCAGCGCGAACTGCACGTCGAGCAGCAGCAAGCCAAGCCAGACAATCACGCCGGTCATGAGACTAATAAACGTTTTGAGCGCCAGATAATGTGAGACCCCTTTTAATGCGCGGTGAAGCCCGGCGATATGCACTTGCGGATTCACAAGGGCAAAACGCAGTTTATAGGGCACGTGGCGGGCTTCGAAAAGCATAAACACCACGGTCATAATCAGCAGCACAATGCTGGTCATCGCCCCGGATAGCTGGGTCATTAAGGTAGTCGCCAGGGTCATCACTTTATCGGAATCCATTCGCTGGAGTAATCTTTCCGGCGAAACGTGCAGATGCAGAAATGGCAGCATCTCCTGCAACTCGATAAATTTGCGGGTGAGCTCTTTGTTGTAGCTCGGCATCAGGGCAATGAAGTCATTGATCGATGAAGCGAGCACGGCCATCAGTGCCGTCAGGAAGAAGAGCATCACTATCATCACAATGGTGATGGCGAGCGCGCGGGAAAATCCCCGACGCATAAACCACCTTACCAGCGGGTTAAGCACAATGGCGAAAAAGAGCGCCAGCAGTAACTGGACGATAATATCGGCGGCGGCATGAATACCGGCCAGGATCACCACCAGGGCGGCGAGTTTGAGTAAAATATGCAGGCCCGCTTTATCAGGCTGTGGGGAGGTCATATCGAATTCCTTTTGATCGTTCGCACTTAAGTGTAGTGCGAAGCGGCAAGCGTATTATCTGAAAGTGCGCGGCGCAAAAGCGCGACTTCAATTTCAGCGCATGCAATAATGAAAACATCGTTTTAAAATTCGGATGTTTGTCATGCCAGACGCCGCAGATGGGGCGCAACTCAGCGGTTTTCGCCTCAATTTACGCATCGTTTCCGTCGTTATTTTCAACTTCGCCAGCTATCTCACCATCGGCCTGCCGCTCGCGGTGCTGCCGGGCTATGTCCATGATGTCATGGGGTTTAGCGCCTTCTGGGCGGGTCTGGTTATCAGCCTGCAATACTTCGCAACGCTGTTAAGTCGCCCGCATGCCGGGCGCTATGCCGACCAGCTCGGGCCGAAGAAAATCGTGGTGTTTGGTCTGTGCGGCTGTTTTCTCAGTGGCCTGAGTTATTTACTGGCGGCGATGGGCGGCGGCTGGCCGATGGTAAGTCTGGTGCTGTTGTGTCTGGGGCGCGTGATTCTGGGGATTGGACAAAGCTTTGCCGGAACGGGCTCTACGCTGTGGGGCGTCGGCGTGGTGGGCTCGCTGCATATCGGGCGGGTGATTTCCTGGAACGGCATCGTGACTTACGGCGCAATGGCGATGGGCGCGCCGCTCGGCGTGCTCTGTTATCAGTACGGTGGCCTGCATGGGCTGGCGTTGGTGATTATGGCGGTTGCCGCGCTGGCGGTGATTTGCGCGCTGCCGCGTGCGGAAGTGAAAGCGGCGAAGGGCAAAGTGATGTCGTTTCGCGCGGTGCTCGGTCGCGTCTGGCCCTACGGCATGGCGCTGGCACTGGCCTCGGCGGGCTTCGGCGTAATCGCCACCTTCATTACGTTGTTTTACGACGCCAAAGGCTGGGACGGCGCAGCGTTCGCACTCACGCTCTTTAGCTGCGCGTTCGTCGGCACGCGTCTGCTGTTCCCCAACGGGATCAACCGTCTGGGTGGGCTGAACGTGGCGATGATCTGTTTTTCGGTTGAGATTATCGGCCTGTTACTGGTGGGCATCGCCGACACGCCGCTGATGGCGAAAATCGGTACCTTCCTTGCGGGAGCAGGCTTCTCGCTGGTATTCCCGGCGCTGGGCGTAGTGGCAGTGAAGGCCGTGCCGCAGCAAAACCAGGGTTCCGCGCTGGCCACCTATACGGTGTTTATGGATTTATCTCTCGGGATTACCGGGCCGCTCGCCGGGCTGATGATGGCGTGGATGGGCGTATCGACGATTTACCTGGCTGCCGCCGGGCTGGTGGCAATTGCGCTGCTGCTGGGGTGGCGGCTAAAAAAAAGGCCTCCGGTTGAACAACCGAAGGCCGGGTCGTCATCAGACTAATTAGTTGATAACGATAGTATTGATGATGTTCTCAGCGGCAGTCTGCGCCTGCTGCTGATTATCTGCCGGCAGGGTAACCTGCATCGTCAGCAGCTTGCCATCAATTTTGCCGAGGATAACGGAAGAGTACGCGGTCTGGCCTTTAGCAGAGATGATGCTGTCCAGCTGTTGCAGCGTGTGGCCTTTCACCTCAATGGATTTATTGGTCACGACCTGCAACTGCGGGTCGCGGCTACGCTGCTGTTCTTCCAGACGTTTCGCCATTACGCCGAGGTCTTCATCGGTGTTGTCGCCCACGATAACGATCACGGCTTTCTGCCCGGTCGCATCGGAGTAGACGTGCATATTGTTGCTCTGGGTGCCCATTTTTCCGCTCTGGTCGGTCATGTCTGCGGGTAATGAGAAGCTCAGCTTGCCATCCAGCAGATTAATCGGCTGCCCGGAGGCGTTGCTCTCTGCCGCCGCACCCTGTGCCGGAGCTTTGGTATCGCTGTTGTCACAGGCTGCCAGCCCAACAACCAGCAGGCCAATACCAACGTATTTCACCAATTTGCGCATTGACTTCTTCCTTTCGATAAACGGCCATTAACGGCTCATTCACCCATCTTATCACAACTCGGAAAACGAACCTTTAACCTGGCTGCATTGCTGACAAATCAGATTTGTCTGCCAGCCGTTTCATCAGCATATTCAGCAGTAAGCCGTACATCGGCAGGAAGAAGATGATGCTGATCAGCACTTTAAAGCAGTAATCGACCAGGGCGATTTCCACCCAGTGCTGTGCCATAAACGGGTCGGTGCTGCGCCAGAAGGCGATGAAGAAGAAGGCCAGCGTGTCGCTGATGTTGCCAAACAGCGTCGAGGCCGTCGGCGCAAGCCACCAGTGACGGCTTTGGCGCAGGCGGTTAAAGACGTGAACGTCGAGGATCTGCCCCAGCGCGTAGGCCATAAAGCTGGCGGCGGCGATACGGGCGACAAACAGGTTGAAGTTCGCCAGCGCGCCAAAGCCCTGCCATTCACCCATATAGAAAAGTGATGAAACAGCATAGGAGACCATCAGCGCGGGGATCATCACCGCGAAGACAATGCGTCGAGCCAGCGGCGCGCCGAAGATGCGCACGGTGAGGTCAGTCGCGAGGAAAATAAACGGAAAGCTGAACGCGCCCCAGGTGGTGTGGAAGCCAAAAACAGAAACGGGCAACTGCACCAGATAGTTACTGGAAATAATAACCAGCAAATGGAATAGCGATAGCCAAACCAGCGCGTGCTTGCGCTGTACGGATGTAAAGGGAGTCATATTGTACCTTTTTATAGATTGGGGTGAGGGAACCCAATAAAACTGTTCGTATTCTTATCGTTACCTGCGCGATAAGGGAGCGAATGATACTGCTTCCGCACGGCATTGCAATGGTTGTTTTTCACGCAATCGTTAACCTGACTTGCGTCACAGAAATCACGGCGTAAACTAAGGCCGATTTTTCTACGGTGAGACCACAATGACCGATCTGTTCGCCAGCCCAAACCACACTTTAGATGCCCTTGGCCTTCGTTGCCCGGAGCCGGTAATGATGGTGCGCAAAACTGTGCGCACGATGCCCGTGGGCGAAACGCTGCTGATTATTGCCGACGACCCGGCAACCACCCGCGATATTCCCGGTTTCTGCACGTTCATGGAACATGAACTGATTGCTAAAGAGACCGACGCTCTGCCATATCGCTACCTGCTGCGTAAAAGCCATTAGTTTTTGTCAGGGCAGATTCTGTGATCTGCCCTGAAATATCGTTATCACATCGTTAAAATCGCGTTTCGGAATTGTTTCTTTTGTGAGTTATCTCACCGCCCACCTCGCACTTCCCGTCTAGCTTTTAAGCGGAAAACTAAAACAACGTTTTATCTCTTACCGCAAAATACCGCTGGAGCTGACCGATGAAGATGACTGTTAAGCCATTCGTGGCCGCTTTGTGCCTTTCAACCGCCACTCTCCTGTTTACCTCTTACGCCTCGGCGCAGGTGATAAAAGCTGCAGATGTTCACCCCGAAGGCTACCCGAACGTGGTGGCCGTGCAGCATATGGGGGAGAAACTCAAACAACAAACCGGTGACAAGCTGGAGATTAAAGTCTTTCCCGGCGGCGTGCTGGGCGATGAAAAGCAGATGATTGAGCAGGCGCAGATGGGGGCAATCGACATGATCCGCGTATCGATGGCCCCGGTCGCGGCGATTTTGCCCGATATCGAAGTCTTCACGCTGCCCTACGTTTTTCGCGATGAAGATCATATGCATAAAGTGATAGACGGCGACATCGGCAAGCAGATTGGCGACAAGCTCACCAACAATCCGAAATCGCGACTGGTTTTCCTCGGCTGGATGGACTCCGGCACGCGTAATCTCATCACCAAAGAACCGGTGCTCAAAGCGGACGATCTCAAGGGCATGAAGATCCGTGTGCAGGGCAGCCCGGTGGCGCTGGCGACACTCAAAGATATGGGCGCGAACTCGGTGGCGATGGGTGTGAGTGAGGTATACAGCGGCCTGCAAACGGGCGTGATTGACGGTGCGGAGAATAATCCACCAACGTTTATCGCCCATAACTACCTGCCTGTCGCTAAAAACTACACCCTGAGCGGCCACTTTATCACCCCGGAAATGCTGCTCTACTCGAAAGTGAAGTGGGACAAACTGAGCCCGGAGGATCAGCAAAAAATCATCACCCTGGCCCATGAAGCTCAGATGGAGCAGCGCGCGCTGTGGAAAGCGTACAACGAGCAGGCGCTGGCGAAGATGAAAGCGGGCGGCGTGCAGTTCCACGAAATCGACAAAACCTTCTTTGTTCAGGCCACGGAACCGGTGCGTAAAGCGTACGGCGAAAAGCATCAGGACCTGATGAAAGCCATTGCTGATGTCCAGTAGCGGAGGCCCTATGTCAGAGCGTTTTTCGCGAGCGATGGATCGGCTCTATATGCTGGCGATGTGGGTTGCCGGACTTTCACTGCTGCTGATGACGGTTGTCATTCCGGTGGGGATTTTCTCTCGTTATGTGCTCAACCGGGGCGAATCCTGGCCGGAGCCGATAGCCATTATCTGCATGGTGACGTTCACCTTTATCGGCGCGGCGGTGGGTTATCGCGCCGGGTCGCATATCGCGGTCAACATGCTCACCGACCGACTGCCCGCTACGCTGCAGAAAGCGGCGGCGCGGCTGGTGGACTTATTGATGCTGGTCGTGACCGCCATCATGTTCTGGTACAGCCTTTGGCTCTGTGTCGAGTTGTGGGAGCAGCCCGTTGCGGAATTCCCGGTAATGACTTCCGGCGAGAGCTATCTGCCGCTGCCTGTAGGTTCTGCGGTGCTGATTCTGTTTGTGATTGAGCGTCTGCTGTTCGGTTCGCAGGAACACCGCCCGGTGGTGCTCATCGGTAACCACGGTTAAGAGGTGAAAGATGGATGCGTTTATTTTGCTTTTCACCCTCGCCATTTTGTTGGCCGTGGGGATGCCCGTCGCGTTCGCGGTGGGCTTAAGCGCCGTTGCCGGCGCGCTGTGGATTGACCTGCCGCTGGAGGCGTTGATGATCCAGATAACCAGCGGGGTGAACAAGTTTACCCTGCTGGCGATCCCGTTCTTTATTCTGGCGGGAGCGATTATGGCTGAGGGGGGTATCGCCCGGCGGTTGGTCAATTTCGCCTATCTGTTCGTGGGCTTTATTCGCGGCGGGCTATCGCTGGTGAACATTGTCGCCTCGACCTTTTTCGGTGCGATTTCTGGTTCATCGGTGGCGGATACGGCGTCTATTGGCAGCGTGATGATCCCGGAGATGGAGAAAAAGGGCTATCCACGCGAATACGCGGCGGCGGTGACGGCAAGCGGTTCGGTGCAGGCGATTCTGATTCCACCCAGCCATAACTCGGTGATTTACTCGCTGGCGGCGGGCGGTACGGTCTCTATCGCGTCGTTGTTTATTGCGGGCGTGCTGCCGGGGCTGCTACTGGGATTGTGCCTGATGATTCTGTGCCTCGGTTTTGCCCACAAGCGTGGTTATCCAAAAGGCGAACGCATTCCGCTCAGGCAGGCGCTGAAGATTTTTGTCGATGCGCTGTGGGGGCTGATGACGGTGGTCATTATTCTCGGCGGCATTCTCTCGGGCATTTTCACCGCCACGGAATCGGCGGCGGTAGCCTGCCTGTGGGCATTCTTCGTGACCATGTTTATCTACCGTGATTACAAATGGAACGAGCTACCGAAGCTGATGTGCCGGACGGTGAAAACGGTCAGTATCGTAATGATTTTGATTGGTTTTGCCGCCGCATTTGGTGCGGTGATGACCTATATGCAGCTTCCGGTGCGCATTACCGGGTTCTTCACGTCGCTGTCAGATAACAAATACGTCATCCTGATGTATCTCAACATCATGCTGCTGCTGATTGGTACGCTGATGGACATGGCACCGATTATCCTGATCCTGACGCCGGTGCTGTTGCCGGTGACCAATGCGTTAGGCATCGACCCGGTGCATTTTGGCATGATCATGATGGTGAATCTGGGGATTGGTCTGATTACCCCGCCGGTGGGCTCGGTGCTGTTTGTCGCAAGCGCAGTGAGTAAGCAGAAGATCGAAAGTGTGGTGAAAGCGATGCTGCCGTTTTACGGCATGCTGTTGATGGTGCTGGCGCTGGTCACCTACGTTCCGGCGATATCGCTATGGTTGCCGAGAGTATTGGGGATGTGAGTTTGATGCGCGTTGTTGCCGGATGGCGCTTCGCTTATCCGGCCTACAAATGTATTGGCACGCCGCAATCTTACCGTAGGCCGGATAAGGCGCAGCCGCATCCGGCAAACTCCGCCACCGTATTCATTGACGCTCGCATGTTCTCGTAGGCCGGATAAGGCGCAGCCGCCATCCGGCAAACCCATCACCGAAGCTTCATCCGCAACAATCGCAGTGCGTTCAGCGTGACCAGTACCGTTGCCCCGGTATCTGCCAACACTGCCAGCCACAACCCGGTAATGCCAAGCAGGGTGGTGACGAGGAAGATGCCTTTCAACCCCAGCGCAATGGCGATGTTCTGCCGCACGTTAGCGTGCGTGGCCCGCGCCAGGCGCAGCATTTGCGCCAGCCCGGTTAAGCGGTTGTGCGTCAACGCAGCATCGGCGGTTTCCAGCGCCACGTCGCTGCCGCTGCCCATCGCAATGCCAATGGTGGAGGCCTTCATGGCGGGCGCGTCGTTAATGCCGTCGCCGACCATCGCCAGCGGCGCTTTCGCATTCAGCACCGTGACTTCGGTGACTTTATCCGCCGGCAGTAGCCCGGCGCGGAAATCGAGCCCCAGTTCGCCCGCAATGGCCGCTGCCGCACGCGGGTTATCGCCGGTCAGAATAATGCCCTGAATGCCCAGCGTATGCAGGGTGTCGATAGCTTCGCGCGCGTCGTCACGCAGCGTATCGCGCAGTGCCAGTACGCCCAGCAGCGTCTCTTCACGTGTCACCAGAACTACCGTGTTACCGGCTTTTTCCAGTTCTTCAATCTGCACTTGATAGGCATCAGCCGGGAATTTACCCGCCGCGCAAATCAGAATGCGTTGCCCGTTCACGTCGGCTTCGATACCGGAACCGGCCAGCGTGCGCTGGTTGTTGGCTGCGTGTAGCGTTAGCTGGCGCTGCTGTGCCTCGCGAACAATCGCCTGCGCCAGCGGGTGCGTTGAGCCTTGCTCCACGGCGGCGGCCAGCGCCAGCAAACTGTTTTCATTGAGTTCTGCGGTAGCGACAACGGATGTCACCTGCGGTTTGCCGACGGTCAGGGTGCCGGTTTTATCGAATGCCACCTGCTGCACGCGCCCCAGTTGTTCCAGCGCCGCGCCGCCTTTGATCAACGCGCCGTAGCGTGCGGCGGTTGCCAGGCCAGAAGTAATCGCCGCCGGAGTGGAGATAACCAGCGCGCACGGGCAGCCAATCAACAGTAGCGTCAGGCCTTTATAAATCCACTCCAGCCAGGGCGCAGAAAACGCCAGCGGCGGGACCAGCGCAACCAGCAGCGCCACGACCATAATCGCCGGGGTGTAGATGCGGCTGAAGCGGTCAATAAAGCGCTCAATCGGCGCGCGGCGCTCTTCCGCTTCTTCAATTAAACGCAGAATGCGGTCGATAGCACTGTCGCCAGGCTGTGAAGTGACGGTGATCTGCACCAGGCGATCAACGCTGGTGGCTCCGGCGCTGACGCGCTCGCCCGCACTGTGTTCCACCGGAATAGATTCACCGGTTAAGGCACTTTCATCAAAGCTGGCAAAGGCAGAAAGCAGCGTGCCGTCGGCAGGTAAGCGTCCGCCCGCTGCTACTTCAATCACATCGCCAGGGCGTAAATCCTGCTGCGCGACGGTTTCACGCTGGTCGCCACGCACGCGCACAGCGGTGTCGGGTTTCAGCGCCATCAGCGCGCTCACGCCCTGACGCGCGCGGGTCGCCGCCCAGCCTTCGAGTCGTTCGCCGATCAAAAACAGCAACAACACCATCGCCGCTTCCGCCGTTGCGCCAATAAACAGCGCGCCGATGGCCGCAACGCTCATCAGCGTTTCGATAGCAAACCAGCTACCGCTTTTGATCAGGCGTAACGCCTGACGCGCCGCCGGATAGAGGCCGACCAGCGTCGTCGCAATAAACGCGGCATTCCCGAGAGGGTGATTGAAATGCTCCAGCCCCCAGCTGATCACCATCAGCAGCGTCAGCAGAATGAGGGGGAGATTTTCACGCATACGGGAAGGGGCTTGTTCCGTTTTCGGTGCGTTTTCGCCGCGCAGCGTGTACCCGGCGGCGGTGACCGCGCGTTCGACCTGGTCGCGAATGTCATTATCGGCATCGACCAGCAGCTTTTCGGTGGCGAACAGCACTTTGACCTGTTTAACGCCGGGGATCTGACTTACCGCCGTTTCGACTTTGCGGGCGCAGGCGGCGCAGTCCATGCCATCGACAAGCCAGCTGTAGCGGGCATCCGGCAGGTTGTCGGCAGCGGTTGACGCGCATTCGCCGTCGCAGCAGCAGTCGTCCGTTTTGGCAGGTGCAGGGGTAAACTTCAGCGAGGAAAACTGCGGCGCTTTAGCGGGCTTCGTCTCTGGAGTCGACATGGTATCCTCCGGTTAATGATCGTTGTTTCATTAAACGCAGCATACACTCTGGAGTCGACTCCAGAGTCAAGAACCATTTTACAGATAGAGTGCGCGGACGATCAAAAAGTGTCCGGCGAAGTAGCAGGCCGACGAAATGGCGTTATCGGCGCGGAAGCGATAGCGATAGTGGCTGACCAGCCAGACGATATTCCCCAGCAACAGTAGTGCAGCGCCCACGAAGCCCGAAAGCGCCGGGCTGGTAGGACGCAGGAACCACAGTTCACCCGCCAGCCAGACCATGACCAGCGTCATGGCGATAAAGGTGGCGACCGGGATACGCAGCTCTTCCAGTTTGCTCCAGATAACCGCCAGCAGCAGTGCGCCAATCACTAACAGCACCAGCGGCAGTGGCCAGAAAATGCTGAGCGTCATTTGGCTGGCAAACCAAATGGTGTACAGCAGATGCGACAGGAAGAATGCGCCAATGGCATAAAGCAGGCGCTGGCGCGGCAGTAGCGTTAGCGCATCGCCAACCAGAGAGGCACATAGACCTGCAACCACCAGATAGCCAATCGTCTCAAACATCGGCGCTTGCCAGGCGAGGAACAGAAGAAGAATGAGCGTAACCGGTTTAAATACCCAGCGCTGCCAGACCGGGCCACGGTAGGATGCATCGACATAAAGCCATGCGGATAAGCAGACAGCAATAAACGACCAAAGCATATTAAGTCCCTGTTATCATTAATTAGGTATTACACGCGTAGTCTTGGTCTTCAGTGTAGTGTTCATGAGCGCCTAATGACAATCGCCTTCCATGCCGTATCGCCCGAATTCCGTAAATTCCTATGAGATGTGATGATGAGTAAGATGCCGTTATTTTTTGTCGTCGTGGTCGCAATTATCGTGATTGCCGCATCGTTTCGCTATGTGCAGCAGCGGCGGGAAAAGCAGGAAAACGAGGCTGCACCGCTGATGCAAAAGCGCGTCACGGTCAGTAACAAGCGGGAAAAAGTGCTTAACGATCGCCGCTCGCGCCAGCAAACGGAAATCCCGGCGGGCAGTTCAATGCGCTACGACGTGAGCTTTAAGCCTGAGCAGGGCGGGCTGGAGATGCATTTTCGCCTCGACGGTGCGCAGTATCATGCGCTGACGGTGGGCGATAAAGGGGTGCTGAGTTATAAAGGTTCGCGGTTTGTGACGTTTGAGGCAGAGAGTTTGGGGCAGTGATGTCGGGTGGCGCTACGCTTACCCGACCTACGGTTTGCACTCATTTGTAGGCCGGATAAGCGCAGCGCCATCCGGCAAAAAAACGCACATTACTTTTTCTTCGGCGTGATTTTTTTCTGCCACACCAGCAGTTCAAAAACGCCAAACAGGAAGATTCGCACCTTCTCTGCTTTGGTCATCTGCGGGCCATCTTTCGGAATGGTGGACTGCAATAACGCCAGTTGCATACCGTGCATCAGCACCATAAACACCAGCGCGACGTTAACAAAAATATTCAGCGGACGCGGGAAGGGCTGGAAAAGATTGAGCAGCAAAAACGCCCACACGCACAGCATCAGTAACCGACCGAAATTAATCAGCATCCTTTTCTCCTTGTGCTTCACGATGGTACAGGCGGTATGCGACCTGACCGGCGACTTTTTCACGGTGTAGTTCCCAGCTTACCGGCACCGCTGGCAGGCCATTTTCCACTTCGCTTTCAACATAGATAAGCGCATCGTCCGCCAGCCAGCCGTTGTTCTCCAGCAGGGCGAGCGTTTCAGCGAGCAGCCCTTTACGGAACGGCGGATCGACAAAAACGATATCATGCGGCGTGCCTGGCTGGTTGAGGAATGAGAGCGTATTCGTATTCACGACTTTGCCCTGATTCGCCTTCAGCGTGGCGAGATTTTTCTGCAACTGCTGGGCGACCTGTTTGTCCATCTCCAGCAGTGTTGCGCCCGCCGCATAGCGCGAGAGCGCTTCCAGCCCGAGCGCGCCGCTTCCGGCGAAGCAGTCCAGACACTGGGCATCGACCATTGACGGCGCCAGCCAGTTAAACAGGGTTTCACGCACGCGATCGGTGGTAGGACGCAGGCCGGGGCTGTCCGGAACCGGTAATTTTCGGCCACGCCACTGGCCGCCGATAATCCGGATCTGGCCGCTGCCCGCAGAGGTTGGTTTCTTCATTTTATTGCTCAGGTCGCTCTTTTGGCCTGCTATTCTAACGATCTGCTTACTTCGGCGAAACCTTAATCCGCAGGCGGTGATGCGCGCCGCGTTAAGTGGTAGACTAACCGACTAATTTCATCATTATTTTAGCTTTCGCCCCTGTTATGGCGAAACAGCGCCATAAATAAACCGCGAGGAGTTAAGTCGCAAATGGCAAAAGAGAAGAAACGTGGCTTTTTTTCCTGGCTGGGCTTTGGGCAAAAAGAACAGCAGCAGGACGTTGAATCTGAACAAAAAATCGAAGAACAGGCGGCGGTAGACGCGCAGCCTGCGCAGGACGATGCAGCGATTGTTGACGCGCCTGTTGAGCACACTCAGCAGGAGAGCGAAGCGTTCGCCGCCGAGGTGGTTGAGGTTACCGAAGAGGTTGTGGAACGCGAAAAGCCGCAGCCCGTTGAAACGGTTGAGCCTGAAGTCGCGCCAGAAGCGGTGATTGAGCATGAAGAGCTGCCGCTGCCGGAAGAGATTGCGCAAGACATTGCTGAGCCGGAAGTTCAGCCGGAAGAGGTTATCGTTGAAGAGGTGATTGAGCCTGTTCAGGAGGCCGAACCGATTATTGAAGAGGTTGCAGTTGCTGAGCCGGTAGTTGAGGAACCCTCCGCTGAAGAACCTGTCGTGGAAACTCCGGCTGTTGAAGAACCGGTTGTTGTCGAGCCTGTTGCCGAAGAATCCCTCGTCGAAGACGAGCCGGTAATTAGCGATGAAGAGCTCGACACACAGGCGCTGGCCGCGGCAGATGCCGCAGAAAACGCTATCGACGACGAAGCCGTTGAAGAGCAGCAGGAACAGCCTGAGCAACAGGAACAAGAAAAACCGACCAAAGAAGGTTTCTTCGCGCGACTGAAGCGCAGCCTTCTGAAAACAAAAGAAAATCTCGGTTCCGGATTTATCAGCCTGTTCCGTGGCAAGAAAATCGACGATGATCTTTTTGAAGAGCTGGAAGAACAGTTGCTGATTGCTGACGTCGGCGTGGATACCACCCGTAAAATCATCAGCAGCCTGACCGAAAGCGCCAGCCGCAAACAGCTTCGTGATGCCGAAGCCCTGTACGGCCTGCTGAAAGATGAAATGGGCGATATTCTCGCAAAAGTGGATGAACCGCTTAATATTGAAGGCAAAACCCCGTTCGTCATTCTGATGGTTGGCGTCAACGGCGTGGGTAAAACCACCACCATCGGTAAGCTGGCGCGTCAGTTCGAGCAGCAGGGCAAATCGGTGATGCTGGCGGCGGGCGATACCTTCCGCGCAGCAGCGGTGGAACAGCTTCAGGTGTGGGGCCAGCGTAACAATATTCCGGTGGTCGCGCAGCATACGGGCGCGGACTCCGCATCAGTGATTTTCGATGCTATTCAGGCGGCGAAGGCGCGTAACGTCGATGTACTTATCGCCGATACCGCAGGGCGTTTGCAGAACAAATCGCACCTGATGGAAGAACTGAAGAAAATTGTCCGTGTCATGAAAAAGCTCGACGTTGAGGCTCCGCATGAAGTGATGCTGACGATTGACGCCAGCACCGGTCAGAACGCGATCAGCCAGGCCAAATTGTTCCATGAAGCCGTTGGCCTGACGGGGATTACGCTCACCAAACTGGACGGTACGGCGAAGGGTGGGGTTATCTTCTCTGTGGCTGACCAATTCGGTATTCCTATTCGTTATATCGGCGTCGGCGAACGTATCGAGGACTTGCGTCCGTTTAAAGCGGGCGATTTTATTGAGGCACTTTTTGCCCGAGAGGACTAACAATGATTCGCTTTGAACACGTCAGCAAAGCCTATCTCGGCGGGAGACAAGCGTTGCAGGGAGTGACCTTCCACATGCAACCAGGCGAGATGGCATTCCTGACCGGCCATTCCGGCGCAGGGAAAAGTACCCTGCTGAAGCTTATCTGTGGAATTGAACGGCCCAGCGCCGGGAAAATCTACTTCAGCGGGCATGATATCAGCCGCCTGAAAAACCGCGAGGTGCCGTTCCTGCGTCGCCAGATCGGCATGATTTTCCAGGATCACCATCTGCTGATGGACCGCACCGTGTTTGATAACGTGGCGATCCCGCTGATTATTGCCGGAGCAAGCTATGATGATATCCGCCGCCGCGTCTCGGCGGCACTGGATAAAGTCGGGCTGCTCGACAAAGCGAAAAACTTCCCGATTCAACTTTCTGGCGGTGAGCAGCAGCGCGTGGGTATTGCCCGTGCGGTGGTGAACAAGCCTGCCGTTCTGCTGGCGGATGAACCAACGGGTAACCTCGATAACGCGTTGTCGGAAGGCATTTTGCGCCTGTTCGAAGAGTTTAACCGCGTTGGCGTAACGGTATTGATGGCGACCCACGACCTGGGCCTCATCTCCAGCCGCGCTTACCGCATGCTGACGCTGAGCGACGGCCATTTGCATGGAGGCCATACGGGTGAATAAACGCGAAGCAATGAATCACATCCGCCAGTTCGGCGGCAGGCTGGATCGTATTCGCCAATCGGTGGGTAAAGGCGGCGGTGGGCGTAACGCGCCAAAACGCCCGAAAGCCGCACCGAAACCGGCTAATCGCAAGACCAATGTGTTCAATGAGCAGGTGCGTTATGCCTGGCAGGGCGCATTACAGGACCTGAAAAGTAAACCGTTCGCCACGTTCCTGACGGTGATGGTGATCGCCATCTCCCTGACTCTGCCCAGCGTGTGCTACATGGTCTACAAGAACGTGAACACGGCGGCATCTCAGTATTATCCGTCGCCGCAGATTACGGTCTATCTGCAAAAAACGCTGGATGACGATGCGGCAGCGCGCGTGGTCGCGCAGTTGCAGGCGGAGCAGGGCGTCGAGAAGGTAAACTACCTCTCCCGTGATGAAGCGTTGGGTGAATTCCGCAACTGGTCCGGCTTCGGCGGGGCGCTGGATATGCTGGAAGAGAACCCGTTGCCTGCGGTGGCGGTGGTGATTCCGAAACTTGATTTCCAGGGCACTGACTCGCTCAATACCCTGCGTGACCGTGTGGCGCAGGTCGATGGCGTGGACGAAGTGCGTATGGACGATAGCTGGTTTGCACGTCTGGCGTCGCTGACCGGGCTGGTGGGCCGCGTATCCGCTATGATCGGCGTGCTGATGGTGGCGGCGGTATTCCTCGTCATCGGAAACAGCGTGCGCCTGAGCATCTTTGCCCGTCGCGATACCATCAACGTACAGAAATTGATTGGCGCAACGGATGGTTTCATCCTGCGTCCGTTCCTTTATGGTGGCGCGCTGCTCGGTTTTTCCGGCGCATTTCTTTCACTGATTCTGTCAGAAATTTTGGTGATGCGGCTCTCTTCTGCAGTGACAGAAGTGGCGCGTGTTTTCGGAACTCAGTTTGAACTCAGTGGCTTATCGTTCGATGAATGCCTGTTACTGCTGCTGGTTTGCTCGATGATCGGCTGGATTGCGGCATGGCTTGCCACCGCACAACATTTACGTCGATTTACTCCCGAGTAATAAAGTTCTGTTATACTCTTCCCCTGCTACGAGTTCCCGTTAGCAGGGGATACGTTCCACTCTTACCCTTCCCCTGCCCTCGCTTATCGAGTGTCACATTTTGTGCGTAATCTATTCACAGTGTTGCATTGAACTTGTGGATAAAATCACTGTCTGATAAAAGAGTGAATGATAATCTCGTTGCTCAAAAGCTCTGGCACGGTTGTTGCTCAACGGCCAGACGATATTGATTGAGAGGATTGAATGACCAAAGAAATGCAAAATTTAGCTTTAGCCCCTGTTGGTAACCTGGAGTCTTACATCCGGGCTGCGAACGCATGGCCGATGTTGACGGCTGATGAAGAGCGGGCGCTCGCTGAAAAGCTGCATTACCAGGGCGATCTGGAAGCAGCTAAAACGCTGATCCTGTCTCACCTGCGCTTTGTTGTTCATATCGCTCGTAACTACTCGGGCTATGGCCTGCCGCAGGCGGACTTGATTCAGGAAGGTAATATCGGCCTGATGAAAGCCGTTCGTCGCTTCAACCCTGAAGTGGGCGTGCGTCTGGTCTCTTTCGCCGTACACTGGATCAAAGCGGAAATTCACGAATACGTGCTGCGTAACTGGCGTATCGTGAAAGTCGCAACGACCAAAGCACAGCGTAAGCTGTTCTTTAACCTGCGTAAAACCAAGCAGCGTCTGGGCTGGTTCAACCAGGATGAAGTCGAGATGGTCGCGCGCGAACTGGGCGTATCCAGCAAAGATGTCCGTGAAATGGAATCCCGTATGGCGGCACAAGACATGACCTTTGACATGTCTTCCGACGACGAGTCCGACAGCCAGCCAATGGCGCCGGTGCTTTATCTGCAGGATAAAACGTCTAACTTTGCCGACGGCATCGAAGACGATAACTGGGAAGAGCAGGCAGCCAACAAACTGACTGACGCGATGATGGGTCTGGACGAACGTAGCCAGGACATTATCCGCGCGCGCTGGCTGGACGAAGACAACAAGTCGACGTTGCAGGAACTGGCCGATCGTTACGGCGTTTCCGCTGAACGTGTACGTCAGCTGGAAAAGAACGCGATGAAAAAACTGCGCGCCGCGATTGAAGCGTAACCGCACAACGCGTTAAGCAGTACCCGATAACCCCTGGATGCGAGTCCGGGGGTTTTTGTTTTTATATCGTGCACATTCTTAGGCAGGGCGGATAAGCGAAGCGCCATCCGGCAATCGCTATCGGCACTAAGAATGTCATAAATCTGTTACATCCCTTCCAAATTTCTCGTTTCAAAATCCGAAAAATGGGGTATGTTTTTAGCAGACTATGCTGCTATGACACCGCATGCATCGGTTCTTACTACTATCATATGCTTATCTTATAGATAAAAGCAGAATAACGTGTCACACAACAACATCACAACAAATACAATCACCATAACAATGGGGAACCTCAGGATGAACATGAAGGGTAAAGCGTTACTGGCAGGATGTATTGCGCTGGCGTTCAGTAACATGGCTTTCGCAGAGAATATTAAAGTCGCGGTCGTGGGCGCGATGTCTGGCCCGGTTGCGCAGTATGGCGACCAGGAGTTTACCGGTGCTGAGCAGGCGGTTGCGGATATCAACGCCAAAGGCGGCATCAAAGGTAATAAGCTGCAAATCGTAAAATATGATGATGCCTGTGACCCGAAACAGGCGGTCGCGGTGGCGAACAAAGTGGTTAACGATGGCATCAAATATGTTATCGGCCACCTTTGCTCTTCTTCCACTCAGCCCGCTTCTGATATCTACGAAGATGAAGGCATTCTGATGATCACCCCGGCGGCGACCGCTCCGGAGCTGACCGCCCGCGGTTATCACTTGTTGCTGCGTACCACCGGCCTGGACTCAGACCAGGGCCCAACCGCGGCAAAATACATTCTCGATAAAGTGAAGCCGCAGCGTATCGCTATCGTGCACGATAAGCAGCAGTACGGTGAAGGCCTGGCGCGTGCCGTTCAGGACAACCTGAAGAAAGGCAACGCCAACGTGGTCTTCTTTGACGGCATCACCGCAGGCGAGAAAGACTTCTCGACCCTGGTCGCGCGTCTGAAGAAAGAGAACATCGATTTCGTCTACTTCGGCGGCTATCACCCTGAGATGGGGCAGATCCTGCGTCAGTCTCGCGCGGCAGGTCTGAAAACCCAGTTTATGGGGCCGGAAGGCGTGGCGAACGTTTCACTGTCTAACATCGCGGGCGATTCTGCGGAAGGTCTGTTAGTGACCAAGCCGAAGAACTATGACCAGGTTCCGGCGAACAAACCGATTGTGGATGCGATTAAGGCGAAGAAACAGGACCCGAGCGGCGCGTTCGTATGGACCACCTATGCTGCGCTGCAATCACTGCAGGCGGGCCTGAATCAGTCTGAAGACCCGGCGGAAATCGCCAAATACCTGAAAGCGAACTCCGTAGAAACCGTAATGGGGCCGCTGTCATGGGATGAGAAGGGTGACCTGAAAGGCTTCGAGTTCGGTGTGTTTGACTGGCATGCTAACGGTACGGCGACTGACGCCAAATAAGGTTATTCCTTGAATAATGGGCCTCGGTTTATGACCGGGGCTTTTTTATGCCTGCTTTTAATACAACTATTGCCAACATTGTTAACTGGTGTATAGTTATTTGTACGGTGATTTTCCGTACAAATTGAAGTTGAACATTAAGAGGCTGTTATGTCAGCACTAAAAAAACAGCGAATCGATCTCCGGTTAAGTGATGATGATAAAAGCATGATTGAGGAAGCCGCGGCGATCACCAATCAGTCCGTGACTCAGTTCATGCTGAACAGCGCCTCGGAAAGGGCGGCGGCTGTCATCGAAGAGCATCGACGCATTGTCTTAAACGAAGACTCCTGGAAGAGCGTGATGGATGCACTTGATACGCCTCCGGAGCCGAACGAAAAACTGAAACGCGCGGCGAGACGTCTTTTAGACATGGAGTAGAGCGTGCAAGATCTGATTATTGAGATTCTCCAGGATGACGTGGAGTATGACTGGCGTCAGTTTGATTGCGGCGAGGCGTCGTTGAATCTCTTTCTAAAAGAGCATCTGCACCGCCAGCATGATGGCAAAGTCTTGCGTGGTTATGTGCTCAGAAGGGGTAATGAGGTGCTAGGGTACTACACCTTATCTGGCAGCTGTTTTGAGCGCATGGCACTGCCTTCGAAATCAGGGCAAAAGAAAATGCCTTATCGCAATATACCCAGCGTTACGTTGGGTCGACTGGCGGTGGACAAATCGCTTCAGGGAGAAGGATGGGGTTCGCTGCTGGTGACACATGCCATGAAAGTGGTGTATCAGGCCTCACAGGCCGTGGGGATTTATGGCCTGTTTGTAGAAGCGTTGAATGATAAAGCCCATGCTTTTTATCTTTCACTGGGCTTTATCCCGCTGGTTCGGGAAAATCGTCGGGCGCTGTTTTATCCTACCCAATCAATCGAGAAACTGTTTACCGCTTCTCCCACCCATCCGCCTGTGCCGTAAAGCCCAGCGCCTGCATAAACGCCGCCATTACGCCGCGGTCTTCCACGCCGATATCCGCCATCCACCAGCTGGATGCTTGCGCGTTATCCGCCAGCGTTTCTTCCAGCAGATATTGCCCCACGCCGCGACGGCGGGTGATTTCGCGTACGCGCAGTGAGTCGAGCGTCGCCTGAGTACCTTCAAGTGTGACGCGCACGGCGCCGAGCAGACGCTCGTTAAAGCGCGCTGCATAAATACGATGGTTGTCATCAAGGGCGAGCGTGTCGATGTCGTACTCCGGCCATATTTTTGCCAGATCGAGACGATCCTGTTCGCTGAAGTGCTGTAAGCGGATGATGGTCAGTTTCATTCGAAAAAATCCTGCCAAAACGGGTAACTGAGTGTACCTAATTTTCCTTTCAGGGCGATTCTGTTTTTTATCCATTCATTAGCTGATTAATTTTTTTAGACAGGTAAAGGCAGTTTTATTCAATATGGATTGAAAAACAGGCAGTGTTTTACCCTGAAAAGTAGTGATTTATTCCGCCTTATGTACCGTTATTTTATGCTGAATTCTGGACTTTTTTTGTTTATCTCGGCAGAAATACAGAATATTATCTCTGCTTAATAGACTGAAAAATAGAGATTTTAGTCTGGTTATGGCCAAAAAACTGCGCTAAACCATTAAAGAGACTGGTAAAAATAGCGTTGTTTAAAAAAAGAACAAAGTGCGTTTTAACCATAAAACTACAAAATAAATAAATCACGTCACGAGTGGGGATCCATAAAAATGAGACCGAATGCGAAAACAGCGATCGCAGGATTGATCGCACTGGCGATGTCGCAAGTTGCGATGGCAGAGGATATTAAAGTGGCCGTTGTCGGCGCGATGTCTGGCCCGGTCGCCCAGTGGGGTGACATGGAGTTCAACGGCGCGCGTCAGGCGATTAAAGACATCAACGCCAAAGGCGGTATTAAAGGCAATAAACTGGTTGGCGTGGAGTATGACGACGCGTGCGACCCGAAACAGGCCGTTGCCGTGGCTAACAAAATCGTCAATGACGGCATTCAGTACGTTATCGGTCACCTTTGCTCCTCCTCCACGCAGCCGGCTTCCGACATCTATGAAGATGAAGGCATTCTGATGATCACGCCGGGCGCAACCAACACGGAACTGACGCAGCGTGGCTATCAGCACATCATGCGCACCGCCGGTCTCGACTCCTCTCAGGGTCCGACCGCCGCGAAATATATTCTGGAGAAGGTGAAACCGCAGCGTATCGCTATCATCCACGACAAACAGCAATACGGTGAAGGCCTGGCGCGTTCCGTGCAGGATGGTCTGAAAGCGGGTAAAGCCAATATCGTCTTCTTCGACGGTATTACTGCGGGTGAGAAAGATTTCTCGGCGCTGATCGCACGTCTGAAAAAAGAGAATATCGATTTCGTTTACTTCGGCGGCTACTACCCGGAAATGGGGCAAATGCTGCGCCAGGCGCGTTCCGTCGGCCTGAAAACCCAGTTTATGGGGCCGGAAGGCGTGGGCAACGCATCACTCTCTAACATCGCGGGCGATGCCGGGGAAGGCATGCTGGTCACGATGCCGAAACGCTATGACCAGGAACCGGCCAACAAAGCGATTGTGGATGCACTGAAGGCGCAGAAGAAAGATCCGAGCGGCCCGTATGTGTGGATCACCTACGCGGCGGTGCAGTCTCTGGCAACCGCGATGGAGCGTACCGGCAGCGATGAGCCGCTGGCGCTGGTAAAAGATTTGAAAGCAAACGGTGCGAACACCGTGATTGGGCCGCTGAAATGGGATGAAAAAGGCGATCTGAAGGGATTTGAATTTGGTGTCTTCCAGTGGCACGCCGACGGCTCATCAACCCCGGCGAAGTAACTGTCATCCCACCCTCCGGGCGCAACACCCGGAGGGGTTGAAAAAGGTCATTCTATGTCAGAGCAGTTTCTCTATTTCATGCAGCAGATGTTTAACGGCGTTACGCTGGGAAGCACCTATGCATTGATCGCCATCGGTTACACCATGGTTTACGGCATTATCGGCATGATTAACTTCGCCCACGGCGAGGTGTATATGATCGGCAGCTATGTCTCCTTTATGATCATCGCTGCCCTGATGATGATGGGTATTGATACCAGCTGGCTGCTGGTTGCTGCCGGGTTTATCGGTGCGATTATTATCGCCAGCGCCTACGGCTGGAGTATTGAACGTGTCGCCTATCGGCCTGTGCGTAACTCCAAGCGCCTGATCGCGCTCATCTCTGCCATCGGGATGTCCATCTTCCTGCAAAACTACGTTAGCCTGACAGAAGGCTCGCGTGACGTCGCGCTGCCAAGCCTGTTTAACGGTCAGTGGACGATTGGCAGCAGCGAAAACTTCTCGGCCAGCATCACTACCATGCAGCTGGTTATCTGGATCGTGACCTTTATTTCCATGCTGGCGCTGACGCTGTTTATCCGCTATTCCCGCATGGGCCGCGCCTGTCGTGCCTGTTCGGAAGACCTGAAAATGGCGAGCCTGCTGGGTATCAACACTGACCGCGTGATTGCACTCACCTTCGTGATTGGTGCGGCGATGGCGGCGGTGGCGGGCGTGCTGCTCGGCCAGTTCTACGGCGTGATTAACCCGTATATCGGCTTTATGGCCGGGATGAAAGCTTTCACCGCGGCAGTGCTGGGCGGGATCGGCAGTATTCCTGGCGCGATGATTGGCGGCCTGATCCTCGGTATCGCCGAGGCGCTCTCTTCTGCTTATTTGAGTACTGAATATAAAGATGTGGTGTCATTTGCCCTGCTGATTCTGGTGCTGCTGGTGATGCCGACCGGTATTCTGGGTCGTCCGGAGGTAGAGAAAGTATGAAACCGATGCATTTTGCAATGGCGCTGCTCTCTGCCGTCATGTTCTTTATTCTGGCGGGCGTCTTTATGGGCGTTCAGTTACAGTTGGATGGCACCAAACTGGTGGTGGGCTCAGCGGCGGATATTCGCTGGCAGTGGGTATATATCGGCACGGCAGTGGTTTTCTTCTTCCAGTTGCTGCGCCCTGTCTTCCAGAGCACCCTGAAAAACGTCTCCGGGCCGAAGTTTGTTCTGCCGGCGATTGACGGCTCCACCGTTAAACAGAAGCTGTTCCTCGTGGCGCTGCTGGTGATTGCCGTGGCATGGCCGTTTATGGTTTCGCGCGGTACGGTGGATATCGCCACCCTGACCATGATTTATATCATCCTCGGCCTCGGTCTGAACGTGGTTGTTGGCCTTTCTGGCCTGCTGGTGCTGGGCTACGGCGGTTTTTACGCCATTGGTGCGTACACCTTTGCGCTGCTGAATCACTATTACGGCCTTGGTTTCTGGACCTGTTTACCGCTGGCGGGGCTGGTTTCTGCGGCGGCGGGCTTCCTGCTCGGCTTCCCGGTGCTGCGTTTGCGTGGTGATTATCTGGCGATTGTCACCTTAGGCTTTGGGGAAATCGTTCGCATTCTGCTGCTCAACAATACTGAAATTACCGGCGGCCCGAACGGGATCAGCCAGATCCCTAAACCGACCTTCTTCGGCCTGGAGTTCAGCCGTTCCGCGCGTGAAGGCGGCTGGGATACTTTTAGCAACTTCTTCGGCGTGAAGTATGATCCGTCCGACCGCGTTATCTGGCTCTATCTGGTGGCGCTGCTGCTGGTGGTGTTCTCGCTGTTCGTGATTAACCGCCTGCTGCGTATGCCGCTGGGCCGTGCGTGGGAAGCGCTGCGTGAAGATGAAATCGCCTGCCGCTCCCTGGGCCTGAGCCCGACGCGTATCAAGCTGACGGCCTTTACCATCAGCGCTGCGTTCGCTGGTTTTGCCGGTACGTTGTTTGCCGCGCGTCAGGGCTTTGTCAGCCCGGAATCGTTCACCTTCGCCGAATCTGCGTTTGTGCTGGCGATTGTGGTACTGGGTGGGATGGGCTCGCAGTTTGCCGTTATTCTTGCGGCCATCCTGCTGGTGGTATCGCGTGAACTGATGCGTGACTTTAACGAATACAGCATGTTAATGCTGGGTGGTTTGATGGTGCTGATGATGATCTGGCGTCCGCAGGGCTTGCTGCCAATGACCCGTGTGCAGATGAAGTTGAAAAACGGGAAAGCGAAAGGAGAGCAGGCATGAGTCAGCCATTATTATCCGTTAGCGGTCTGATGATGCGTTTTGGCGGCCTGCTGGCGGTCAATAACGTCAATCTGGAGCTGCGCCCGCAGGAGATTGTCTCCCTGATTGGCCCGAACGGCGCGGGGAAAACCACGGTCTTCAACTGCCTGACCGGTTTCTACAAGCCGACGGGCGGCACCATCATGCTGCGCGACCAGCACCTGGAAGGGTTGCCGGGGCAGCAAATCGCCCGCATGGGCGTGGTGCGTACCTTCCAGCACGTGCGCCTGTTCCGTGAAATGACGGTGATTGAAAACCTGCTGGTGGCGCAGCATCAGCAACTGAAAACCGGCGTTTTCTCCGGCCTGCTGAAAACCCCGTCATTCCGTCGCGCCCAGAGCGAAGCGCTCGATCGCGCCGCGACCTGGCTTGAGCGTATTGGGCTGCTGGAACATGCTAACCGTCAGGCCAGTAACCTGGCGTACGGTGACCAGCGTCGTCTGGAGATTGCCCGCTGCATGGTCACGCAGCCGGAAATTCTGATGCTCGATGAGCCTGCTGCGGGCCTCAACCCGAAGGAAACCAAAGAGCTGGACGAACTGATTGCCGAACTGCGTAACGCACACAACACCACCATTTTGCTGATTGAGCATGACATGAAGCTGGTGATGGGCATTTCGGACCGCATCTACGTGGTGAATCAGGGCACGCCGCTGGCGAACGGTACGCCGGAGCAAATTCGTAACAACCCGGACGTCATCCGTGCGTATTTAGGTGAGGCATAAAATGGAAAAAGTCATGTTGTCTTTTGACAAGGTCAATGCCCACTACGGCAAGATCCAGGCGCTGCATGAGGTGAGTCTGCATATCAACCAGGGCGAAATCGTCACCCTGATTGGCGCCAACGGCGCGGGGAAAACCACGCTGCTGGGAACATTATGTGGTGACCCGCGCGCCACCAGCGGGCGCATCGTCTTTGATGATAAAGACATTACCGACTGGCAGACGGCGAAAATCATGCGCGAAGCGGTGGCGATTGTCCCGGAAGGGCGTCGCGTCTTCTCGCGCATGACGGTGGAAGAGAACCTGGCGATGGGCGGCTTCTTTGCCGAACGCGATCAGTTCCAGGAGCGTATTAAGTGGGTATATGAACTCTTCCCGCGTCTGCACGAGCGCCGAATCCAGCGTGCGGGTACGATGTCCGGCGGTGAGCAACAGATGCTGGCGATTGGTCGCGCGCTGATGAGCAACCCGCGCCTGCTGCTGCTGGATGAGCCGTCGCTCGGCCTGGCACCAATCATCATTCAGCAGATATTCGACACCATCGAACAACTGCGCGAGCAGGGGATGACCATCTTCCTCGTCGAACAGAACGCCAACCAGGCGCTGAAACTCGCTGACCGCGGCTACGTGCTCGAAAACGGTCACGTGGTGCTCGAAGATACCGGCGATGCGCTGCTGGCGAACGAAGCAGTGAGAAGCGCGTATTTGGGCGGGTAACGCACATGCCCGGTGGCGCTGCGCTTACCGGGCCTACAATTTCAATACTCATCAGGCCGGGTAAGGCGACGTCGCCACCCGGCTTTATTGTGCCTGAATCGTACCTATACGTGCCCCACCTCCCATTTTCCTGTCACCGCAGCGTCATCGTCTTGCCATCCCTCTGACGCCTGACTATCTTTTTTTTGTAATAAAAACGTTATTTTTCTGTAATTCGAGCATGTCATGTTACCCCCGCGAGCATAAAACGCGTGAAATCGCGCATTCGAAACAACAAGAGAGATAATCAATGAAACTGTTACGACATACAGCCTCAGGATTGGCGCTCAGCCTGGTATTTGTTGGCCAGGCACTGGCAGTGACTAACATTCCGTTCTGGCATTCGATGGAAGGGGAGTTGGGTAAAGAAGTTGATTCTCTGGCGCAGCGTTTTAATGCCGCCAACCCGGATTACAAAATTGTACCCATCTATAAGGGTAACTACGAACAGAACCTGAGCGCGGGTATCGCCGCGTTCCGTACCGGGAATGCCCCGGCGATTTTGCAGGTGTATGAAGTGGGTACCGCCACGATGATGGCGTCGAAAGCCATCAAGCCGGTGTATGAAGTGTTTAAAGACGCCGGGATTAACTTCGATGAGTCGCAGTTTGTGCCGACGGTATCCGGTTACTACTCTGACGCGAAAACCGGGCATCTCCTTTCTCAGCCGTTTAACAGCTCAACGCCTGTTCTCTACTACAACAAAGACGCCTTCAAAAAAGCGGGTCTGGACCCGGAACAGCCGCCGAAAACCTGGCAGGACTTAGCGGCCTATACCGAAAAACTGAAAGCGGCGGGAATGAAGTGCGGTTACGCCAGCGGCTGGCAGGGGTGGATCCAACTGGAAAACTTCAGCGCCTGGAATGGCCTGCCGTTTGCCAGCAAAAACAACGGTTTTGACGGCACGGATGCGGTGCTGGAATTCAACAAACCGGAACAGGTGAAACACATCGCGCTGTTGCAGGAGATGAACAAGAAGGGCGATTTCAGCTACGTGGGCCGTAAAGATGAATCGACCGAGAAGTTCTATAACGGCGATTGCGCGATTACTACCGCCTCTTCCGGCTCGCTGGCGAATATCCGTCAGTACGCCAAATTTAACTACGGCGTGGGCATGATGCCGTACGATGCGAACGCCAAAGGCGCGCCGCAGAACGCCATTATCGGCGGGGCAAGCCTGTGGGTGATGCAGGGCAAAGATAAAGAAACCTACACCGGCGTGGCGAAGTTCCTCGAATTCCTGGCGAAGCCGGAAAATGCCGCCGAATGGCATCAGAAAACCGGTTATCTGCCAATCACCACCGCGGCGTATGACCTGACCCGCGAACAGGGCTACTACGACAAGAACCCGGGCGCGGATACCGCGACGCGTCAGATGTTGAACAAGCCGCTGCTGCCGTTCACTAAAGGGCTGCGTCTGGGCAACATGCCGCAAATTCGCGTCATTGTCGATGAAGAGCTGGAAAGCGTGTGGACCGGGAAGAAAACTCCACAGCAGGCGCTGGATTCTGCCGTCGAGCGCGGGAATCAGATGCTGCGCCGCTTCGAGAAATCGACGAAGTCTTAATCAGTACTTTCCCCCTCACCCTAACCCTCTCCCCAGGGGAGAGGGGACAGATCGGCGCGTTTTTTCACCCTCTCCCTCAGGGAGAGGGCCGGGGTGAGGGGCAAATTCAACCAAGAGTCCAACTATGTCATCTTCCCGTCCGGTGTTCCGCTCGCGCTGGCTGCCTTATTTGCTGGTTGCCCCGCAGTTGGTTATCACCATTATTTTCTTTATCTGGCCTGCGGGCGAAGCGCTGTGGTACTCGCTGCAAAGCGTCGATCCGTTTGGTTTTTCCAGCCAGTTTGTCGGCCTGGATAACTTCGTCACCCTGTTCCAGGACAGCTACTATCTCGATGCTTTCTGGACGACGATCAAATTCAGCACCATGGTGACCGTCAGCGGCCTGGTGATTTCGCTTATTTTTGCCGCGCTGGTGGAATACATCGTGCGCGGCAGTCGGTTGTATCAAACGCTGATGCTGCTGCCTTACGCCGTCGCGCCCGCCGTCGCCGCCGTATTGTGGATTTTCCTCTTCAACCCAGGACGCGGGTTGATCACCCATTTCCTCGCCGAATTTGGCTACGACTGGAACCACGCGCAAAACAGCGGCCAGGCGATGTTCCTCGTGGTGTTCGCCTCGGTGTGGAAGCAAATCAGCTACAACTTCCTGTTCTTCTACGCTGCGCTGCAATCCATTCCGCGTTCGCTGATTGAGGCGGCGGCGATTGATGGTGCGGGCCCGATTCGCCGCTTCTTCAAACTCGCTCTGCCGCTGATTGCGCCGGTGAGTTTTTTCCTGCTGGTGGTGAACCTGGTCTACGCCTTCTTCGACACCTTCCCGGTGATTGATGCCGCGACGGCGGGCGGGCCGGTACAGGCGACGACCACGCTGATTTATAAAATTTACCGCGAAGGTTTTACCGGGCTGGATCTCTCGGCCTCGGCTGCGCAGTCGGTGGTGCTGATGTTCCTCGTCATCGTGCTGACGGTGGTGCAGTTCCGCTATGTGGAAAGTAAGGTGCGTTACCAATGATTGAGAACCGTCCGGGGCTGACGATATTCAGCCATACGATGTTGATTATGGGAATTGCGGTCATTCTCTTCCCGCTGTATGTCGCCTTTGTGGCGGCGACGCTGGATGATCAGGCGGTATTTGCCACGCCAATGACGCTGATACCAGGGACGCATCTGCTGGAAAATATGCACCACATCTGGGTGAACGGTGTTGGCGTGAACAGCGCACCGTTCTGGCGAATGATGCTGAACAGTTTTGTGATGGCCTTCAGTATAACGGTGGGCAAAATCACCGTCTCGATGCTCTCTGCGTTTGCGATTGTCTGGTTTCGCTTTCCGCTGCGTAACCTCTTTTTCTGGATGATTTTTATCACGCTGATGCTGCCGGTTGAAGTGCGTATCTTCCCGACGGTAGAGGTCATTGCCAACCTGAAGATGCTGGATAGCTACGCCGGGCTAACGCTGCCGTTAATGGCCTCGGCAACCGCGACATTCCTGTTTCGTCAGTTCTTTATGACGCTCCCGGACGAACTGGTGGAAGCCGCGCGTATTGATGGCGCATCGCCGATGCGTTTCTTCCGCGACATTGTCTTCCCGCTGTCGAAAACCAATCTGGCGGCGCTTTTCGTGATCACCTTTATCTACGGCTGGAACCAGTATCTGTGGCCGCTGCTGATCATCACTGATGTGGATCTCGGCACCACCGTTGCGGGTATCAAAGGCATGATCGCCACCGGCGAAGGCACAACCCAATGGAACCAGGTGATGGCAGCAATGTTATTAACGCTTATACCACCCGTGGTGATTGTTTTAGTGATGCAGCGTGCCTTTGTACGCGGTTTAGTGGACAGTGAGAAATAAGATGGCAGGACTGAAATTACAGGCAATAACCAAAAGCTGGGATGGCAAAACCCAGGTCATTAAACCGCTGACGCTGGACGTGGCCGATGGCGAATTTATCGTAATGGTTGGGCCGTCCGGCTGCGGGAAATCTACGCTGCTGCGCATGGTCGCCGGGCTTGAACGGGCGACCAGTGGCGATATCTGGATTGACGGCAAGCGTGTGACCGAAATGGAGCCGAAAGATCGCGGCATTGCGATGGTGTTCCAGAACTACGCTCTCTACCCGCATATGAGCGTAGAAGAGAACATGGCGTGGGGGTTGAAAATTCGCGGCATGGGTAAACAGCAGATTGCTGAGCGGGTGAAAGAGGCCGCGCGTATTCTGGAGCTGGACGGCCTGCTCAAGCGTCGCCCGCGCGAGCTTTCTGGCGGTCAGCGTCAGCGCGTGGCGATGGGCCGCGCAATTGTGCGCGACCCAGCGGTGTTCCTGTTCGATGAGCCACTCTCGAATCTGGATGCCAAGCTGCGTGTGCAGATGCGCCTTGAGCTGCAACAACTGCATCGCCGCCTGAAAACCACTTCGCTGTACGTGACCCACGATCAGGTTGAGGCGATGACCCTCGCCCAGCGGGTGATGGTGATGAACGGCGGCGTTGCCGAACAGATTGGTACGCCGGTTGAAGTGTACGAAAAACCCGCCAGCCTGTTTGTGGCGAGCTTTATCGGTAGCCCGGCGATGAACCTGCTGGCCGGGCGTATCAACAACGAAGGCACGCACTTTGAACTGGAAGAGGGCCTGACGATACCGTTGAAGGGTGAGGCTCGCCAGCACGCCGGGCGTAAAATGACGCTCGGTATCCGCCCGGAGCATATTGCGTTAAGCTCGCAGGCGGAAGGCGGCATACCGTTGGTGATGGACACGCTGGAGATGCTCGGTGCGGATAACCTCGCACATGGTCGCTGGGGCGCGCAAAAGCTGGTGGTGCGTCTGTCTCATCAGGAACGCCCGACGGCGGGCAGCACGCTGTGGCTGCATGTGCCGGATAATCATTTGCATCTTTTTGATGGCGAAACAGGACAAAGAATATGAGTAACTGGCCTTATCCCCACGTTGCGGCCCATCGTGGCGGCGGCAGACTGGCCCCGGAAAACACGCTGGCGGCGATTGATGTGGGGGCGCGATACGGTCACACCATGATTGAGTTCGACGTAAAATTGTCGAAAGACGGCGAAATTTTCCTGCTGCACGACGATAACCTCGAACGCACCAGCAACGGCTGGGGCGTAGCGGGTGAACTGAACTGGCACGATTTACTGCGCGTGGATGCGGGTGGCTGGTTTAGCGGTGAATTCAAAGGTGAACCGCTACCGCTGCTCTCGCAGGTGGCGGAACGTTGTCGTGAATACGGGATGATGGCGAACATCGAAATCAAACCGACCACCGGAACCGGGCCACTTACAGGGAAAATCGTGGCGCTGGCGGCGCGTGAACTGTGGGCGGATATGACGCCGCCACTGCTCTCATCGTTTGAAATTGATGCGCTGGAAGCGGCACAGGAGGTTGCACCGGAATTGCCGCGCGGCTTACTGCTTGATGAATGGCGTGATGACTGGCGTGAACTGACCACGCGGCTGGGCTGCGTATCGATTCACCTCAACCATAAACTGCTGGATGAAGCGCGCGTGGATGCCCTGCGTGAGGCGGGTCTGAAGATTCTGGTGTACACGGTGAACAGGCCCCAGCGCGCATCACAACTGCTACGCTGGGGCGTGAACTGCATCTGTACTGATGCCATTGATATTATCGGCCCGGATTTCCAGCCTTAGGGCAAATTCGTTTTCACCGGCAGATTCGGATTGTTATTCAGCATGTCGCCGTTTTGCCGCTGCGGCAGCATATGTTGCTGATTATTCAGCATTGAATCGCTATTGCGTGATGCCCCGCCCTGGTTCAGCATCCCGCCGTTAGTATTGGGGAGCATTTGCTGACCGGCGGGGTTTCGCTCCCCCGGCTGGGCCTGCTGGATACGCTGCCTGTCATTATTCATCTGCGTTTGTAATTGCTGCTGCTGGACGCGTGTCTGCGTCTGTAACTGCTGATTCAGCATCCCTTTCTGCTGCACCTGCTGCGATTTCATTTGGGTCTGTAACCGCTGCTGGCTCGGAATTTTGTAATCCGGCAGATTGGGGTTGTTGGTGGTATTAAGCGGCTGCGCTAAAGCGGCAAACGGAAGCAGTGCCGCCAGAATCAATAATCGTTTCATTGTCTCTCCTCCCTTCTGAGGGATCACTTAAGTTTACCTCGTTTTCGCCATAACGATGATTATTTAGGAGTTTTGAACCAGGCTTAAACGGGACCTGTTACCCCAATTCTGGAGAACAACGATGATGAAACAGACGTTTGCGCGTTGGCTGGCGATTGCTGCGCTGACCGCCGGAGGGAGTTTTGCCGTGGCGGCAGCGACGACCGAGCCTGCTGCACCACCGGTATCTTATGGCGTAGAGGAAGATGTTTTTCACCCGGTGCGCGCGCATCAGGGGATGGTGGCGTCGGTGGACGCGCTCGCCACCCAGGTCGGGGTGCAAATCCTGAAAGAGGGCGGTAATGCCGTTGATGCGGCCGTGGCGGTGGGGTATGCGCTGGCGGTGACGCATCCGCAAGCCGGGAACCTGGGCGGCGGTGGATTTATGCTGCTGCGCACCAAAGACGGGAAGACAACGGCTATCGACTTCCGTGAAATGGCCCCCGCCCAGGCTACGCGCGATATGTTCCTCGATGATCACGGCAACCCGGACAGCAAAAAATCGCTGACCTCACATCTGGCCTCCGGCACGCCGGGCACGGTGGCGGGTTTCTCACTGGCGCTGGAAAAGTACGGCACGCTGCCGCTCAATAAAGTGGTTCAGCCCGCGTACAAACTGGCGCGCGATGGCTTTGTGGTGAACGACGCGCTGGCCGACGATCTCAAAACCTACGGCAGTGAAGTCATTCCCAACCATGAAAACAGTAAAGCGATTTTCTGGAAAGACGGTGAGCCGCTGAAAAAGGGCGACAAGCTGGTACAGAAAGATCTGGCGAAAAGCCTGGAGATGATTGCTGAAAACGGCCCGGATGCGTTTTATAAAGGTGTTATCGCCGATCAGATTGCCGACGAGATGCACAAACACGGTGGGCTTATCACCAAAGCGGATCTTGCGGAGTACAAAGCGGTAGAGCGAACGCCAATCAGCGGTGATTATCGCGGTTATCAGGTCTTCTCGATGCCGCCGCCGTCTTCTGGTGGGATCCACATTGTGCAAATCCTCAATATTCTCGAAAATTTCGACATGCATAAATATGGCTTTGGCAGCGCTGACGCCATGCAGGTGATGGCGGAAGCTGAGAAGCGCGCCTATGCGGATCGCTCGGAATATCTTGGCGACCCCGATTTTGTGAAGGTGCCGTGGCAGGCGCTGACCAGCAAAGCCTATGCGAAGTCGATAGCCGAACAGATTGACGTCAACAAGGCGAAACCCTCCAGCGAAATTCGTCCTGGCAAGCTCGCGCCTTACGAGAGTAATCAAACCACCCATTTCTCAGTGGTGGATAAAGACGGTAACGCGGTGGCGGTGACCTATACACTGAACACCACCTTCGGTACCGGGATTGTTGCCGGGAACAGCGGCATTCTGATGAATAACCAGATGGATGATTTCTCCGCCAAGCCAGGCGTGCCGAACGTTTATGGTCTGGTCGGCGGTGACGCGAACGCGGTTGGGCCGAAGAAGCGTCCGTTGTCGTCGATGTCGCCAACGATTGTGGTGAAAGACGGCAAAACCTGGCTGGTTACCGGTAGCCCTGGCGGCAGCCGGATTATCACCACGGTGCTGCAAATGGTGGTGAATACCATCGATTATGGGATGAATGTCGCCGAAGCCACTAACGCACCGCGATTCCACCACCAGTGGCTACCGGATGAACTGCGCGTGGAGAAGGGCTTTAGCCCGGATACGTTGAAGTTGCTTGAGCAGAAGGGGCAGAAAGTGGCCCTGAAAGAGGCGATGGGCAGTACGCAGAGCATTATGGTAGGGCCAGATGGCACGCTGTATGGCGCGTCTGACCCGCGTTCGGTGGATGATTTGGCGGCGGGGTACTGAATTTACCCACCCCCTCACCCTAACCCTCTCCCTCAAGGGAGAGGGGACCGATTCTCCCTCTCCCTGTGGGAGAGGGCCGGGGTGAGGGCATCAGGCCGCACGAACGCCTTTCACTCGCGCCATAAAATACGCATCCACATATTCGCCGTTGCGCAGCCCGTACTTCTTCCCGGTGCCTTCAATTTCAAATCCGTGCTTCTTATACACCGCAACCGCCGGGGCGTTATCGACAAACACGGTGAGCTCTATACGCTCTACGCGCAGCCAGTTGTCGCACATATCAATCATCTCGCGCACTAACGCACTGGCGACGCCGCGGTTTTGCCAGCCAGCATCAACGCAAATGCCGAAATCGGCCACATGGCTGCGACGTGGGCGTTGCGCTACGTCGATACACAGATGCCCGACCACCGTGTCGTCAATGCAGGCGACCAGCTGCTTGATGCCGGGCTGGTCGGCGAGACGCGCTTCCCACATTTGCTCAGAAGGATGGGGAACCTGTAGCGTGTTGTAATACACCTCCGGTTGGGCGTGGATCTGCCGAATGGCAGCGTAATCTTTCGGTTCCGCGTGGCGTATTACTATCTCACTCATTCCTTGTTTCCTCTGTGGGGGATTATCCCTTTCAACATCATTGACTTTAAAAGCGGAGTCAACTGACATTTTTTGCAAAAAGTGTTGGACAAGTGCGAATGAGAATGATTATTATTGTCCTGCATTCAGGAAGACCCCTGAGGGAGAACCTGAAAGCACGACATTGCTCACATTGCTTCCAGTATTACTTTAGCCAGCCGCGTGCTGGCTTTTTTTTTGGGGATTGTTCCAGCCTGGCTTACTTGCCATTTTGTTCCCGGGCTGTGCTCGCAATCCTCACGTACATTAAGTACGCTCCGGTTGCTGCGCGGGCATTGGTGTCATTCCTTGTCCAAACTTCCTCATTTTGTCTCTCTTTGCTTTGCGCTATGGTGTAACCAGATACCTTTAAAGGACGACATCATGGCCCTACATTGTGCATTCATTGGTTTTGGTAAAAGCACCACCCGCTATCATCTTCCCTATGTTCTGAACCGCAAAGACAGCTGGCACGTGGCGCATATCTATCGTCGCAGCGCGAAGCCGGAAGAGCAGCATCCGCAGTATTCTCACATTCACTTCACCAGCGACCTGGATGAAGTGCTCAATGACCCCGAAGTGAAGCTGGTGGTGGTGTGTACCCACGCTGATAGCCACTTCGACTACGCGAAGCGCGCGCTGGAAGCCGGGAAAAACGTGTTGGTCGAAAAGCCGTTCACCCCCACGCTTGCCGAAGCGAAAGAACTGTTTGCGCTGGCGAAAAGCAAAGGGCTGACCGTTACGCCATATCAGAACCGCCGTTTTGACTCCTGCTTCCTGACTGCGAAAAAGGCGATTGAGAGTGGCAAGCTCGGCGATATCGTGGAAATCGAAAGCCACTTTGACTATTTCCGCCCGGTAGCGGAAACCAAACCAGGGTTACCGCAGGACGGCGCGTTTTATGGCCTTGGCGTGCATACGATGGATCAGATTATTTCCCTGTTTGGCCGCCCGGATCACGTCGCTTATGACATCCGTAGCCTGCGTAATAAAGCCAACCCGGACGACACCTTTGAAGCGCAGCTTTTCTACGGCGATCTGAAGGCCATCGTCAAAACCAGCCACCTGGTGAAAATCGATTACCCGAAATTTATCGTGCACGGCACCAAAGGCTCGTACCTGAAATATGGCATCGACCAGCAGGAAACCAGCCTCAAAGCCAATATTATGCCGGGTGAACCGGGCTTTGCGGCTGATGACTCCATTGGGCAGCTTGAGTACGTCAACGATGAAGGCGTGACGGTGAAAGAAGAGGTGAAACCGGAAACCGGCGACTATGGCCGCGTCTACGATGCGCTGTATCAAACCCTTACCCAGGGCGCGCCGAATTACGTCAAGGAATCTGAAGCTCTGGCGAATCTTGAGATCCTCGAACGTGCCTTCGAACAGGCTTCGCCTGCCACGATTGCCCTCGCCAGATAAGATGTTACGGCTCCTCTATTCTTGTTCACATTTTTTGAACAGAGGAGTCAATTTTCACCCACTATCATCCCAGGCGGTTTAGGGCCACACTTACTCCATCAAAACATGAGGGGGTAACAAATGATTTTCTTACGCAAAGCAAATGAACGTGGTCATGCAAATCATGGTTGGCTGGATTCCTGGCATACCTTCTCGTTTGCTAACTATTACGACCCGAATTTTATGGGCTTCTCGGCACTGCGCGTCATCAACGATGACGTGATTGACGCAGGCCAGGGGTTCGGTACGCACCCGCATAAAGATATGGAAATTTTGACCTATGTACTGGAAGGCGCCGTTGAGCACCAGGACAGCATGGGCAACAAAGAACAGGTTCCGGCGGGTGAGTTCCAGATTATGAGCGCGGGTACCGGTGTACGTCACTCCGAGTACAACCCGAGCAACACTGACCGTCTGCGTCTGTATCAAATCTGGATCATTCCAGAAGAAACCGGTATTACGCCGCGCTACGAACAGCGTCGCTTTGATGCCGAGCAGGGTAAACAACTGGTGCTGTCACCGGATGCGCGTGAGGGTTCGCTGAAAGTGCACCAGGATATGGAACTTTACCGCTGGGCGCTGGCGAAAGATGAACAGTCGGTGCATCAGATTGCCGCTGACCGCCGCGTGTGGATTCAGGTGGTAAAAGGTAACGTCACCATCAATGGTACCAAAGCCACCACCAGCGATGGCCTGGCGATTTGGGATGAGCAGGCGATTTCTGTTCATGCTGACAGCGAAAGCGAAATTCTGCTCTTCGATCTGCCGCCAGTATAATAACGCGTAAATAAATAAGAGAACCTCC
Source organism: Pseudocitrobacter sp. 73 (assembly GCF_008369545.1). Classification (NCBI taxonomy): domain Bacteria; kingdom Pseudomonadati; phylum Pseudomonadota; class Gammaproteobacteria; order Enterobacterales; family Enterobacteriaceae; genus Pseudocitrobacter; species Pseudocitrobacter sp. 73. Next base: position 86,905 of record NZ_VTZO01000016.1, read on the forward strand.
CCAATCAACCGGGGAGGTTCTTTTGTCTCCGTGGTAAACTGAGAGGATGTTTCACTTTTATTTCTCTCAGGACGATGAAAAAGAAAAGACCCGTACTTCAGGATGTGGCCGATCGCGTTGGCGTGACCAAAATGACGGTCAGCCGTTTCTTACGCAATCCGGAGCAGGTCTCCGTCGCACTGCGAGGTAAAATTGCTCAGGCCCTGGATGAGCTGGGTTATATTCCTAATCGTGCCCCCGATATTCTCTCCAATGCGACCAGCCGTGCGGTTGGCGTTCTCCTACCTTCCTTAACCAACCAGGTTTTCGCTGAAGTGCTTCGCGGCATTGAAAGTGTGACCGACGCCTATGGTTATCAGACGATGCTTGCGCACTACGGCTATAAGCCGGAGCTGGAGCAGGAGCGTCTGGAATCGATGTTGTCGTGGAATATTGACGGCCTGATCCTTACCGAGCGTTCGCATACGCCGCGTACTCTGAAGATGATCGAAGTCGCAGGCATTCCGGTTGTCGAACTGATGGACAGCAAATCGCCATGCCTGGACATCGCGGTTGGTTTCGATAACTTCGAAGCCGCGCGGCAGATGACGGCGGCGATTATTGCACGCGGCCATCGGCATATCGCCTATCTTGGCGCGCGTCTCGATGAACGTACTATCATCAAACAGAAGGGTTACGAGCAGGCGATGCTTGACGCCGGGTTAGTGCCTTACAGCGTGATGGTCGAGCAGTCATCCTCATACTCGTCGGGGATTGAGCTGATGCGCCAGGCGCGTCGCGAATATCCGCAGCTTGACGGCATCTTCTGTACCAACGATGACCTTGCGGTGGGCGCATCCTTTGAGTGCCAGCGTCTGGGCTTACGTATTCCTGATGATATTGCCATCGCCGGTTTCCACGGCCATGACATTGGGCAAGTGATGGAACCCCGCCTGGCAAGCGTCCTGACGCCGCGTGAGCGGATGGGGCGCATCGGCGCGGAACGCCTGTTAGCGCGGATCCGAGGTGAAGCAGTTACGCCTAAAATGTTAGATTTAGGTTTCACTTTGTCACCGGGCGGTTCAATTTAGCCCTGACAAATTTGAACTAGATCACACATATTCATTTCCGGCACGAATGGTGATTGCTTCTCCACTGGTCCGGCATGACAATGTTACCGATAACAGTTACCCGTAACAAATTCTTGTGTCCAGCAGGAGGACGCTTTGAGCACGACTAATCATGATCACCATGTCTACGTTCTGATGGGCGTATCTGGCAGTGGTAAATCCGCAGTCGCCAGTGAAGTGGCGCATCGACTGAATGCCGCGTTTCTTGATGGCGATTTCCTTCATCCGCGTTGCAACATCGTCAAAATGTCCTCCGGCGAACCGCTGAACGACGACGACCGTAAACCGTGGCTGCAAGCGCTGAACGACGCCGCATTCGCTATGCAACGTACTAACAAAGTTTCCCTGATTGTCTGCTCTGCGCTGAAAAAAGCGTACCGCGACATTCTGCGTGAAGGTAACCCGAATCTCTCCTTCGTGTACCTGAAAGGCGATTTCGATCTGATCGAAAGCCGTTTGAAGGCACGTAAAGGTCACTTCTTCAAAACGCAAATGCTGGTGACGCAGTTCGAAACGCTGCAGGAACCGAATGCGGATGAACGTGATGTGCTGGTGGTTGATATCGATCAGCCGCTGGAAGGCGTTATCAACAGTACTATTGAAGTGATTAACAAAGGCAGTAACGCGTGACAACTTTAACGCTGGTTTTAACAGCAGTAGGCTCTGTTCTACTGCTGTTGTTTTTAGTCATGAAGGCGCGTATGCACGCCTTCCTGGCTTTGATGGTGGTTTCTATTGGTGCAGGTCTTTTCTCGGGTATGCCGCTGATTAAGATCGCGCAAACCATGGAAAAGGGGATGGGCGGTACGCTGGGCTTCCTGGCTATCGTGGTCGCGCTGGGCGCGATGTTCGGCAAAATTCTGCATGAAACGGGCGCAGTCGATCAGATTGCCGTCAAAATGCTGAAATCTTTTGGCCACAACCGCGCGCACTATGCGATTGGCCTGGCGGGTCTGATTTGTGCACTGCCGCTGTTCTTCGAAGTGGCGATTGTGCTTCTGATTAGCGTCGCGTTCTCTATGGCGCGTCACACCGGGACGAACCTGGTGAAACTGGTGATTCCTCTGTTTGCCGGTGTTGCGGCGGCGGCGGCGTTCCTGCTGCCTGGGCCTGCACCGATGCTGCTGGCTTCCCAGATGCACGCCGATTTTGGTTGGATGATCCTGATTGGTCTGTGCGCGGCGATCCCGGGCATGATCATTGCCGGCCCGCTGTGGGGCAACTTTATCAGCCGCTACGTTGAGCTGAGCATTCCGGAAGACATCACCGAGCCGCACCTGGGCGAAGGAAAAATGCCGTCGTTCGGTTTCAGCCTCGCGCTGATTCTGCTGCCGCTGGTGCTGGTTGGCCTGAAAACCATTGCGGCGCGCTTTGTCGCTGAAGGTTCTACCGCATACGAATGGTTTGAATTTATCGGTCACCCCTTCACCGCAATCCTGATTGCGTGTCTGGTTGCTATTTATGGCCTGGCGTATCGTCAGGGTATGGCGAAAGACAAAGTGATGGAAATCTGTGGTCACGCGCTGCAACCTGCGGGCATTATCCTGCTGGTTATCGGTGCAGGTGGCGTGTTCAAACAGGTTCTGGTTGACTCCGGCGTAGGCCCGGCACTGGGCGAAGCACTGACCGGTATGGGTCTGCCGATTGCGCTGACCTGCTTCATCCTGGCGGCTGCGGTACGTATCATTCAGGGTTCTGCAACGGTTGCCTGCTTAACGGCGGTTGGTCTGGTAATGCCAGTTATCGAACAACTGAACTACAACGGCGCGCAGATGGCGGCGCTCTCTATCTGTATCGCGGGCGGCTCGATTGTGGTCAGCCACGTGAACGATGCTGGTTTCTGGTTATTCGGTAAGTTCACTAACGCCACTGAAGCACAGACGCTGAAAACCTGGACCATGATGGAAACCATCCTCGGTACCGTGGGCGCGATTGTCGGTATGATTGCGTTTACCCTGCTGAGCTAGGTTTTACAGAACGTTATTGCGAAAGGGCTTCCCGATGGAAGCCCTTTTTTATTGGCGAAAATGCCCGGTGGCGCTTTGCTTACCGGGCCTACGGGGTGGCGAAATTGTTGTAGGCTGGGTAAGGCGCAGCCGCCACCCGGCGTCGGTCCGGGCTATCAGCCCTTCATCCACATCCGAATACCGTCCAGGAACATCTGGGTTGCCATCATTACCAGAATCAGCCCCATCAGGCGCTCCAGTGCGTTCACGCCTTTCTCGCCCAGCAGCCGTAAGAACAGCGACGATTGCAGCAGAATCGCTACCGTGCCGCCCCAGGCAATCAGTAACGCGATAACGAGGTGGCTTATATTGTTGGGATATTGATGCGAGAGCAGCATTAACGTCGCCAGAAGGGTCGGCCCGGCGACCAGCGGAATGGCGAGCGGCACAATAAACGGCTCTTCACCCGCCGGTAAACCGGAACTATTTTCGGAACTACTCGGAAATATCATCTTAATGGCAATCAAAAACAGAATGATGCCGCCAGAGATAGAAACCGTTTCGGCACGCAGGTTCAAAAAGGCCAAAATCTTCTCGCCGGCGAACAGGAAAATCAGCATGACGAGAAGTGCGATTAAAAGCTCACGTATCATGATCGCCCTGCGGCGCCTGGGTTCCGTGTGTTTTAATACCGACATAAAAATCGGCAAGTTTCCTAATGGATCCATAATCAGGATCAACAAAACGGATGCAGAAAAGATTTCATTCATAACCTAAATTCCCTGATAATCATTGCGGATTTTCTGCTAAGCACGTAGCCGATGGAAAGGTTTCCGAAGTGGCGCGTGTTGGCTCCCAAAATGGGGGTAATAAGTTGCATTTCTGATTGCTTTGCAATCATTGATTAATTTCACTTGCGACTTTGGCTGCTTTTTGTAATGTGAAGGATGTCGCACCGGATCTGGTGGCATTAACAGCACATCTCTGCAGGAAAAAACGTTATGAAAAATGTTGGTTTTATCGGCTGGCGTGGAATGGTCGGCTCTGTACTCATGCAACGCATGGTGGAAGAGCGCGATTTCGACGCCATTCGCCCGGTCTTCTTCTCCACCTCCCAGCTTGGGCAGGCGGCGCCGTCTTTTGGCACCACCACCGGTGGTACGCTGCAGGATGCTTACGATCTTGACGCGCTGAAGGCCCTGGACATTATTGTCACCTGCCAGGGCGGCGATTATACCAACGAAATCTATCCAAAGCTTCGTGAAAGCGGTTGGCAGGGCTACTGGATTGACGCGGCTTCGTCGCTGCGCATGAAAGATGATGCCATTATCATTCTTGACCCGGTCAACCAGAAAGTCATCACCGATGGCCTGAACAACGGCGTGAAAACCTTTGTGGGCGGCAACTGCACCGTCAGCCTGATGCTGATGTCCTTAGGCGGCCTGTTCGCTAACGACCTGGTGGAGTGGGCGTCCGTTGCTACCTATCAGGCGGCCTCCGGCGGCGGTGCGCGTCATATGCGCGAACTGCTGACCCAAATGGGCCAGTTGCACAATCATGTCGCTGATGAACTGGCGAATCCGGCTTCCGCCATTCTCGATATCGAACGTAAAGTCACGGCGCTGACGCGCAGTGGCGATCTGGCGGTCGATAACTTCGGCGTACCGCTGGCAGGTAGCCTGATCCCGTGGATCGACAAACAACTCGATAACGGCCAGAGCCGTGAAGAATGGAAAGGCCAGGCCGAGACCAACAAAATCCTCGCCACCGCGTCCACCATCCCGGTTGACGGCCTGTGCGTCCGTGTCGGCGCGCTGCGTTGTCACAGCCAGGCCTTCACGCTGAAACTGAAAAAAGATATTTCTATCGCCACCGTTGAAGAGCTGCTGGCGGCTCACAACCCGTGGGCGAAAGTCATCCCGAACGATCGTGACATCACCATGCGCGAGCTGACCCCAGCGGCGGTCACCGGCACGCTGACCACGCCGGTTGGGCGTTTGCGTAAACTGAACATGGGGCCGGAGTATCTTTCTGCCTTTACGGTTGGCGACCAGCTACTGTGGGGGGCAGCAGAACCGCTGCGCCGCATGCTGCGTCAGCTGGCTTAATATTCTCAGGGGGGCTTTATGCCCCCCTGTTTACATCTGATAGGTTTTGCGTACTACAAGGAGTAAACGCGAATGTATTCATTTTTCTCTGAGGTTAAATAAAGCGTTGGCTATGCTGTAAGCAAGGTTCCATATTTGTGACCTTGGCTGAAGGTTGGGCGGTGCAGAGAGGAAGCACATTGTGCTGTGCCGTGCAGGTCAAAAATGTCGTCCACATAACTGGAACGAGACGACACTCATATAACAGGATGATGAACCATGTCCGATCGTATTGATAGAGACGTGATTAACGCGCTAATTGCTGGCCATTTTGCGGATCCTTTTTCCGTTTTGGGTATGCATAGTACCGAAGCAGGGCTGGAAGTCCGGGCGCTTTTACCTGATGCGACTGATGTCTGGGTTATCGAACCGAAAACCGGGCGTAAAGTCGGTAAGCTCGAGTGTTTAGACTCGCGCGGTTTCTTTTGCGGCGTTCTGCCGCGACGTAAAAATCCATTTCGTTATCAACTGGCGGTGGTTTGGCATGGTCAGCAGAATCTGATCGACGACCCTTATCGCTTCGGCCCGCTGCTGCAGGAGATGGACGCATGGCTGTTGTCTGAAGGCACACACCTGCGTCCGTACGAGACGCTGGGTGCGCATGCCGACACAATGGACGGCGTTACCGGCACGCGTTTCTCGGTGTGGGCCCCGAATGCCCGTCGCGTCTCTGTGGTTGGGCAGTTCAACTACTGGGATGGTCGTCGTCATCCGATGCGTCTGCGTAAAGAAACGGGGATTTGGGAACTGTTTGTGCCCGGCGCGCACAATGGTCAGCTCTATAAGTTTGAGATGATTGACGCACATGGCCAGCTTCGTATCAAAGCGGACCCCTACGCCTTTGAAGCCCAGATGCGCCCCGAAACGGCATCGCTGATTTGCGGCTTGCCGGAAAAAGTGGTGCAGACGGAAGAGCGTAAGAAAGCAAATGGCTTCGATGCGCCGATTTCCATTTATGAAGTGCATCTCGGTTCCTGGCGTCGCCATACGGATAACAACTTCTGGCTGAGCTATCGTGAGCTGGCAGACCAGTTAGTGCCTTACGCTAAATGGATGGGCTTCACCCATCTGGAACTGCTGCCTGTTAACGAGCATCCGTTCGACGGAAGCTGGGGCTACCAGCCAACCGGACTGTACGCACCGACGCGCCGTTTCGGTACGCGCGAAGATTTCCGTTACTTTATCAATGCCGCGCACGCTGCCGGTCTGAACGTGATTCTCGACTGGGTGCCTGGCCATTTCCCGTCGGATGACTTTGCGCTGGCGGAGTTCGATGGCACCAAACTCTACGAACATGATGACCCGCGTGAAGGCTACCATCAGGACTGGAATACCCTGATTTACAACTATGGCCGCCGTGAAGTCAGCAACTATCTGACGGGTAATGCGCTGTACTGGATAGAACGCTTTGGCATCGATGCACTGCGCGTGGATGCGGTAGCTTCCATGATCTACCGCGACTATAGCCGTAAAGAGGGCGAGTGGATCCCCAATGAATTTGGTGGCCGCGAAAACCTGCAAGCGATTGAATTCCTGCGCAATACCAACCGCGTGCTGGGTGAGCAGGTACCCGGTGCGGTAAGTATGGCAGAAGAGTCGACCGATTTTCCCGGCGTTTCGCGCCCGCAGGAAACCGGCGGCCTGGGTTTCTGGTACAAGTGGAATCTGGGCTGGATGCACGACACGCTCGACTACATGAAGCTTGACCCGGTCTATCGTCAGTATCATCACGACAAAATGACCTTTGGGCTGCTTTATAACTACACGGAAAACTTCGTGCTGCCTCTGTCGCATGATGAAGTCGTCCACGGAAAGAAATCGATTCTCGACCGTATGCCGGGCGATGCCTGGCAGAAGTTTGCCAACCTGCGCGCCTACTACGGCTGGCTCTTCGCCTTCCCGGGTAAAAAGCTGCTGTTTATGGGCAATGAGTTTGCTCAGGGGCGCGAGTGGAACCACGACGGCAGTCTCGACTGGCATCTGCTGGAAGGCGGCGACAACTGGCACCACGGCGTTCAGCGATTGGTTCGCGACCTGAACCACACCTATCGCCACCATAAAGCGCTGCACGAGCTGGATTTTGACCCGTACGGCTTCGAATGGCTGGTGGTCGATGACCACGCGCGTTCGGTCTTTATCTTTGTGCGTCGTGACAAGCAAGGCAATGAACTGATCGTCGCCAGTAACTTTACGCCGGTGCCGCGCCATGATTATCGTTTTGGTATCAATCAGCCGGGTAGCTGGCGCGAAGAGCTGAATACTGACTCGGCACACTATCACGGCAGTAATGCCGGGAATGGCGGCGTGGTGCACAGTGACCATATTGCCAGCCACGGTCGTGAGCACTCCCTGAGCCTGACGCTGCCGCCGCTGTCGACTATCTGGCTGGTCCGGGAGGGGGAATGACTGTACTCGCAGCAGGAACACCCACGCCGTTAGGCGCGCGCTATGACGGCAAGGGCGTGAATTTCACGCTCTTCTCTGCCCATGCCGAGCGGGTGGAACTCTGCGTGTTCGATGCGCAGGGCAACGAGTCGCGCTACGACTTACCTGCGCGCAGTGGTGATGTCTGGCACGGATATCTGCCAAAAGCGCGCCCGGGGCTACGTTATGGCTATCGCGTCCACGGGCCGTGGGACCCTGCGCAGGGCCACCGCTTTAACCCGGCGAAACTGCTTATCGACCCATGCTGCTTTCGGGTCGATGGCGCGCTGAACGATGATCCAACCCTGCACGGCGGGCATCAGCAGCCGGATAACAGCGACAGCGCAGCGATCGCGCCGAAATCGGTCGTGGCTGCGCTGGATTATCAGTGGGAAGACGACGCGCCACCGCGTACCGCGTGGGGCAAAACTGTCATCTACGAAGCGCATGTAAAGGGGCTGACCTATCGCCATCCGGGGATTCCGCAGGAAATTCGCGGCACCTATAAAGCGCTCGCTCACCCGGTGATGATTAACTACTTCAAAACGTTGGGTATTACCGCGCTGGAGCTGATGCCAGTAGCGCATTTTGCCAGCGAACCGCGCCTGCAACGCATGGGGTTAAGCAATTACTGGGGCTACAACCCGATGGCGATGTTTGCCCTCGACCCGCGCTACGCCAGTTCGCCCGAGCGCGCGCTGGATGAATTTCGCGATGCTATAAAAGCGCTGCACCGTGCCGGAATTGAAGTGATTCTTGACGTTGTGCTGAACCACAGCGCGGAGATTGACCTTGATGGTCCGACCTTCTCGCTGCGCGGAATTGATAACCGTAGCTATTATTGGATCAGGGAAGATGGTGATTACCACAACTGGACGGGGTGTGGGAACACGCTCAACCTCAGTCATTCTGGCGGCGTGGAGTATGCCCGTCAGTGCCTGCGTTTTTGGGTAGATGTCTGCCATGTTGATGGTTTTCGCTTCGATTTAGCGACCGTTATGGGACGTACGCCGGAATTTCGTCAGGATGCGCCACTGTTCGAAGCCATTAAACACGACCCGGTTCTGTCTGCGGTGAAGCTGATTGCTGAGCCGTGGGATATCGGGATGGGCGGTTATCAGGTGGGTAATTTCCCGCCGCCGTTTGTGGAATGGAACGACCATTTTCGCGATGCAATGCGCCGTTTTTGGTTGCAGGAAAATCTCTCGTTGGGCGAGTTTGCCCAACGTTTTGCCGCCTCCAGCGACGTTTTTGCGCGAGGGGGGCGTAGCCCGTCGGCTGCGGTGAATCTGGTGACGGCGCACGATGGCTTCACGCTGCGTGACTGCGTTTGCTTCAATAATAAGCATAACGAAGCCAACGGTGAGGAAAATCGCGACGGCACTAGCAATAACCATAGCAATAATCATGGTATAGAAGGATTAGGTGGTAACCTGGACATTATTGAGCGCCGTCGGGCCAGTGTACATGCGCTGCTCACAATGCTACTGCTGTCTCAGGGGACACCGATGCTGCTGGCCGGTGACGAACATGGTCATAGCCAGCACGGTAATAACAACGCCTACTGCCAGGACAATCCGTTGACCTGGCTGGATTGGGAAAACGCCAATGCCGGGCTTACCGCATTTACCGCCGCGCTGATTCATCTGCGCCAGACCATCCCTGCCTTAACGCAGGATACCTGGTGGCAGGAGGGAGACGGCAATGTGCAGTGGCTCAATCAACATGCGCAACCGCTGCATCCTGATGAGTGGCAAAACGGCGTAAGGCGGATGCAAGTTCTGCTTTCCCATCGCTGGCTTATTACGCTCAATGCGACGCACGACGTGGCTACACTCGTTTTACCTGAGGGGGAGTGGCGTGCTGTTCCCCCCTTCGCCGGAGAGGATAATCCGGTCGTCATGGCTGTCTGGCATGGGCCCGCGCACGGAGTGTGCGTATTTCAAAGGTCATAGGCTCTGAAACATTCCGCAGATAGCGGATGAAGACGAGCAACAAAAGGAGTTAATCATGGTTAGGCTGGAAAAAAACGATCCCTTAATGCTGGCGCGCCAGTTACCGAATAAAACGGTTGCGCTGATCCTCGCGGGTGGCCGCGGCACGCGCTTAAAAGATCTCACCATCAAGCGTGCGAAACCGGCGGTGCACTTTGGCGGGAAATTCCGCATCATCGACTTTGCGCTGTCGAACTGCATCAACTCAGGGATTCGTCGTATTGGCGTGATTACGCAGTATCAGTCACACACGCTCGTACAACACATCCAGCGCGGCTGGTCCTTCTTTAGCGAAGAGATGAACGAGTTTGTCGATCTTCTGCCGGCGCAGCAGCGCGTACATGGCGAAAACTGGTATCGCGGTACCGCCGATGCGGTAACCCAGAACCTCGACATCATCAATCGCTATAAAGCGGAATATGTGGTGATCCTCGCGGGCGACCATATCTACAAACAAGATTACTCGCGCATGCTTATCGACCACGTCGAAAAAGGCGCGCGCTGCACCGTGGCGTGCATGCCAGTGCCCATTGAAGAAGCAACGGCATTTGGCGTTATGGCGGTAGACGAAAGTGAGAAGATAATCGACTTCGTCGAGAAACCGGCTAATCCACCGGCCATGCCCAACGACCCGAGCAAATCCCTCGCCAGTATGGGTATCTATGTCTTTGATGCTGAATATCTTTATGAGCTGCTTAAAGAAGACGATCTGGACGAAAACTCCAGCCACGACTTCGGCAAAGACATCATCCCGAAAATCACCAAAGCTGGCATGGCTTATGCACATCCATTCCCACTCTCCTGCGTACAGTCTGACCCCAATGCAGAACCGTACTGGCGTGACGTGGGTACGCTGGAAGCGTACTGGAAAGCGAACCTTGACCTGGCGTCCGTCACGCCCGAACTGGACATGTATGACCAGAACTGGCCGATTCGTACTCACATGGAATCTCTGCCGCCAGCGAAATTCGTTCAGGACCGCTCCGGTAGCCACGGCATGACCCTGAACTCGCTGGTCTCCGGCGGCTGCATTATTTCAGGTTCCGTGGTGGTGCAATCGGTACTGTTCCCGCGCGTACGCGTGAACTCGTTCTGTAACATTGATTCGGCAGTCTTATTACCGGACGTTTGGGTTGGCCGCTCATGCCGCTTACGCCGTTGCGTTATCGACCGCGCCTGCGTCATTCCAGAAGGAATGGTGATTGGTGAAAATGCGGAAGACGATGCACGCCGTTTCTACCGCTCGGAAGAGGGGATTGTGCTGGTAACGCGTGACATGCTGCGCAAATTGCAGGTCAAACAGGAGCGATAATGCAGGTTTTACATGTTTGTTCAGAGATGTTCCCGTTACTGAAAACTGGCGGTCTGGCTGATGTTATTGGCGCGCTGCCTGCAGCGCAAATTGCTGATGGAACGGATACGCGCGTGCTGTTACCAGGTTTTCCGGATATCCGCCGGGGCATCACGGATGCGCAGGTCGTTACGCGCCGTCAGACGTTTGCCGGGCCGATTACGCTGCTGTTCGGGCATTTTAACGGCGTGGGCATTTACCTGATCGACGCGCCGCATTTGTATGACCGCCCGGGGAGCCCGTACCACGATACTAACCTGCATGCCTACACCGATAACGTTCTGCGCTTTGCGCTGCTGGGGTGGGTAGGCTGCGAGATGGCTTGCGGGCTTGATCCGTTCTGGCGTCCGGAAGTGGTGCACGCGCACGACTGGCATGCGGGCCTGGCCCCGGCTTACCTGGCGGCGCGTGGTCGCCCGGCGAAGTCGGTGTTTACGGTGCATAACCTGGCTTACCAGGGCATGTTCTATGCGCATCACATGAATGACATTGATCTGCCGTGGTCGTTCTTCAACATGCACGGGCTGGAGTTTAACGGCCAGATTTCGTTCCTGAAAGCAGGGCTCTACTACGCCGATCACATCACGGCGGTGAGCCCAACCTATGCACGAGAGATTACCGAACCACAGTTTGCTTACGGCATGGAAGGATTGCTGCGCCAGCGCCACCAGGAAGGCCGTCTTTCCGGCATCCTGAATGGCGTGGATGACAACGTATGGAGTCCGGAAAAGGACATACTGCTGGCGTCTCGATATAACCGCGATACTCTTGAGGAGAAAGCGGAAAACAAACGCCAGCTACAAATTGCGATGGGCCTTAATGTTAACGATAAAGTGCCGCTTTTTGCCGTTGTCAGCCGATTAACCAGCCAGAAGGGTCTGGATCTTGTTCTGGAAGCTCTACCGGGTTTGCTGGAACAAGGCGGGCAACTGGCGCTGCTGGGGGCCGGCGATCCTGTTCTGCAGGAAGGCTTCCTTGCGGCTGCGGCGGAGCATCCGGGGCAGGTTGGCGTCCAGATCGGCTATCACGAAGCCTTCTCGCACCGCATTATGGGCGGCGCGGACGTCATCCTCGTGCCGAGCCGTTTTGAGCCTTGCGGCTTAACGCAGCTCTATGGCCTGAAGTACGGCACGCTACCGCTTGTGCGTCGTACCGGTGGCCTGGCGGATACGGTCTCAGACAGTTCGCTGGAAAACCTGGCCGATGGTGTCGCCAGCGGTTTTGTCTTTGAGGACAGTAATGCCTGGTCGCTATTGCGAGCCATCCGGCGTGCTTTCGTGTTGTGGTCTCGCCCATCGCTCTGGCGCTATGTACAGCGTCAGGCGATGAGCGTGGATTTTAGCTGGCAAGTCGCGGCGCACTCTTACCGCGAGCTTTATCAACGCTTGATGTAATCACAGGAACCATTTCTATGAATGCGCCATTTAGCTATGCATCACCGACTCTTAGCGTTGAGGCTCTCAAGCACTCTATTGCCTATAAGCTGATGTTCACAATTGGGAAAGATCCGGCCATTGCCAACAAACATGAGTGGCTGAACGCCACGCTGTTTGCGGTGCGTGACCGCATGGTGGAGCGCTGGTTGCGCTCCAACCGCGCACAACTTTCTCAGGAAACGCGGCAGGTTTATTACCTGTCGATGGAGTTTTTGATTGGCCGCACCCTTTCCAACGCGCTGTTATCCCTCGGCATCTATGAAGATGTCAAAAACGCGCTGGAAGGGATGGGGTTAGACCTTGAAGAGTTGATTGACGAAGAAAACGACCCAGGGCTCGGCAACGGCGGCTTAGGCCGACTGGCGGCCTGCTTCCTGGATTCCCTCGCTACCCTTGGTCTACCAGGGCGCGGCTACGGCATCCGCTACGACTACGGCATGTTCCGCCAGAACATCGTCGATGGTCGCCAGAAAGAATCGCCGGATTACTGGCTGGAATACGGTAACCCGTGGGAGTTCGAACGTCATAACACCCGCTACAAAGTGCGCTTTGGCGGCCGTATCCAGCAGGAAGGCAAAAAGAGCCGCTGGGTCGAAACCGAAGAAATTATCGCCGAAGCCTACGACCAAATCATTCCTGGCTATGACACCGACGCGACCAACACGCTGCGTCTGTGGAGCGCTCAGGCAAGCAGTGAAATCAACCTCGGTAAATTTAACCAGGGTGATTACTTCGCAGCGGTGGAAGACAAAAACCACTCGGAAAACGTCTCCCGCGTTCTCTACCCGGATGACTCCACCTATTCGGGCCGCGAACTGCGTCTGCGTCAGGAGTATTTCCTCGTTTCCGCCACCATTCAGGATATTTTAAGCCGTCACTACCAGTTGCATAAAACCTATGCCAACCTGGCGGATAAAATCGCGATTCACCTCAACGACACCCACCCGGTGCTGTCCATTCCTGAGCTGATGCGCCTGTTAATTGATGAGCACAAATTCAGCTGGGATGACGCGTTTGAGGTGACCTGCCAGGTCTTCTCTTACACCAACCACACGCTGATGAGCGAAGCGCTGGAAACGTGGCCGGTCGACATGCTCGGTAAGATTCTGCCACGTCACTTGCAAATCATCTTTGAAATCAACGACTACTTCCTTAAAACCCTGCAAGAGCAATACCCGCAGGATATGGGGATGCTAAGCCGTACCTCCATCATTGATGAATCTAACGGGCGTCGCGTGCGCATGGCCTGGCTTGCAGTCGTCGCCAGCCACAAGGTGAACGGTGTGTCTGAATTGCACTCCAATCTAATGGTGCAATCACTGTTTGCTGACTTCGCGACCATCTTCCCGATGCGCTTTACCAACGTCACCAACGGCGTCACGCCGCGCCGCTGGCTGGCGCTGGCGAACCCGTCGCTGTCAGAGGTGCTGGATGAGAACATTGGCCGCACCTGGCGTACCGACCTTAGCCAGCTGAGTGACCTCGAACAGCATATCGATTACCCGACGGTAAATCAGGCAGTACATCGCGCCAAGCTGGAAAACAAAAAACGGCTGGCGGCGGCGATTGCCCAACATCTCAATGTGGTGGTCAACCCGAACGCGCTGTTTGATGTGCAGATTAAGCGTATCCACGAATACAAACGTCAGTTAATGAACGTGCTGCACGTGATAACACGATACAACCGTATCAAAGCTGACCCGACGGCGGAGTGGGTACCGCGTGTGAACATCTTTGCCGGAAAGGCGGCGTCGGCGTACTACATGGCGAAGCACATCATCCACCTGATCAACGATGTTGCCAATGTGATCAACAACGATCCGCAAATTGGCGACAAGCTGAAAGTGGTATTTGTGCCGAACTACAGCGTCAGTCTCGCGCAGGTGATCATTCCGGCGGCCGATCTCTCCGAGCAGATCTCGCTGGCAGGAACGGAAGCGTCCGGTACCAGTAACATGAAGTTTGCGCTTAATGGTGCGTTGACCATCGGTACGTTGGATGGCGCAAACGTCGAGATGCAGGAGAAAGTGGGCGAAGACAATATCTTCATCTTCGGTAACACCGCCGAAGAGGTGGAGGAGTTGCGTCGTAACGGCTACAAACCGCGTGACTACTACGAGCAGGATGAAGAGCTGCATCAGGTGCTGACGCAAATCGGCAGCGGGCTGTTCAGCCCGGAGGAGCCGGGACGTTACCGCGACCTGGTTGATTCTCTGATCAACTTCGGCGACCACTATCAGGTGCTGGCGGATTACCGTAGCTATATCGATACACAGGATAAAGTCGATGAGCTTTACCGTAACCCGGAAGAGTGGACGACCAAAGCGATGCATAACATCGCCAATATGGGCTACTTCTCGTCAGACCGTACCATCCAGGAATACGCCAAAAATATCTGGCATATTGATCCGGTGAGATTGTAATTCACTAAAAATGCGAAGGGGCCGAATGGCCCCTTTTTTACGTGCATATTTCGGAAAAGTGCGTGGGGCATAAGTAGGTTGTCGTGATTTACAATTGCCTTTTCGCAGGGAAATGCGGATTGCACAATGAAAAACATAAAATGGATATTTCTGTCTCTGATCATGGCTTTTATCGGTGTGCCCATTCTGGTGCACTGCCTGGCATTATTCTGTGGACTCTGTGTTGCCATTATCGCTTATGTTTTAGAGGGGCTTGGTCTGGCAAAAGAGACGGATGGGCTTCCTTCCGCATTGCTGCTGCTCGCCGTTTGCAATCTGATGTTTTTAGGTGGTCGCATTTGGTCGAGAGATAACGCGCCGGAAGAGAACCTCATCTGGCGGCATGTGATTCTGTTACTGCCCGCGCTCCTGGCATTGTTGGGATGGATTTACGCATTACATCAGGCTGACCTCCGTTTTTACACGATGGGTAGTGGAACACTCGCCGTATTGTTCCCCTGGATGGGGATTCATATCGTTACACTTGTCTGCCAATGGTACTGGGGAAGTCTGCTGATACCGGTTTGTTCGCAGCTAAGCTTTACGCTCGGCTATGGTTGGTCGTTCAGGCGGTGTTTCTTCACAAACAAAGCTGGCATCTGCCGAAGCATCATTCTTTTTCTTATCGCCTTAGCCTCAACTTACGCGGCGTACCAGGCGTGGCAGCAGCAACTCAAATATCCCAACGTTATTTATGAAGAGCGTGATACCCGCAACTACCGGCCTGATAAATGGCATAACGAACTCATCCCGCTTCAGGGCGAACCCGCGTTACAAGTCACCCACAACTGGCCGCGGATGGACGGCGCGACGGCGGGCTATCCTCTCTATGCGTCTGCGTTTTATGCGCTTAACGTTTTACCGAAACGGTTTGATGAGCAGAAATACCTGCTCAATTCGCGCACGCCGACTGCCTGGGAAAATATTATCAAAGGCAATGTCGATATTATTTTCGTCGCACAGCCTTCTGCCGGACAGAAATCAGATGCGCAGAAAATGGGCGTTAAGTTGACCTACACACCGCTCGCACGTGAAGCGTTTGTCTTTATCGTCAACAAAAATAACCCCATTAACAGCCTCACCACTGAGCAGGTCCGCGATATTTTCAGCGGCAAAATTACCAACTGGCAACAGGTCGGCGGTCTGGATGTGGAAATTGAGCCCTGGCAGCGGCCCGAGGGGTCAGGTAGTCAGACCGTCATGCTGGCGAAGGTCATGAAGGGGATGCCAATGCTCAAACCCAGGGAGATGAAGGTTGCTAACCAAATGGGCGAACTGTTGGATGTGGTGGCGCAATATCAGGATACCCCCGGCGCGATTGGTTACACCTTCCGTTATTACGCCACGCGGATGCATGCCCGTGAGGGCGTCAAACTGCTGGCGATTAATGGCATTGCCCCCACGGCTGAGAACATTCACAACAACGTTTATCCCTGGGGCGCGGGTGTTTATATGGTTACTCAGGAAAACCCAACTACGGAAACTCAGAAAGTAGTCGAGTGGTTTTTAAGCCCACAGGGACAAAGGCTGGTGCAGGATGTGGGGTATGTGCCGATGTATGAAGCACTCGCTAACTCAGGGCAGTAACATGGAATCAGTTGATAGATTATTTGCCGACCTCGTCGGCACCGATCCCTACACCGGCGTTGAAATCACCATTGCTAATTGCGAATCAGCATATTGGGATGAGGATATGGTTCCACGCCTGATTAATCAGGCACTGGACGAAGGGGAAAAGTTTGTTGGTGTAGCAGGACTTGATGGCTTGCACCGTTATGATGTCACTCTGAATGTCGGTTTGTCCTCGAGTCATATCTGGCCTGGGTTTTCCATCGCCCCTGCGACTATCAGTCGGCTTTGTGCCAGCGGGGCTGAGTTTGGTTTTGATCCTTATATTAGCGATGTGCCTGATATCACGTGTGAACTCAACACAACAGATGACTTTACCGTTCATTTCTCGGCAATGAAAAATCCTGATGAGCGAACAATCATTGCCTGCCGCCCACTTAGGGAATGCACCTCCTGGATTGAGGATATATACACTCATTGGGTCTTCAGAGAAGCGCTAAAATTTCATGGGGATAACAGCCTGCGCGGATTCCGCAAGAAGCTGGCGACGCTGACGTACTACTGCCGTAATTATTCCTCAACAAACTGTACGGATGAAGGATGCCACTCCTGTGAGGATAACTGTGTTCGCCCCAGTTTTTCTTTGTCGCGCAGTACCCTCATTAGGCTGAATGCGGCTAATGCGAGCTTTGTGTATATACCCTTTACGCGCTCACAAAAGCGGAGGAAGTAATATGCAACCCAGCCCCGCTATGCTTAATCTGATTGAACAGATTTATCACACCTTCCGTCGGTATACGGTGCCTAAACAATTTGTGGTGTGCTGTGAATACTGCCTCAATAAACAACAGCAAAAGGTGTTACAGCTAACCTCGCTACGCGCCATCCCTTATGCATTATTAAATGACTGGATGATTGATGAGTGTTTGTGCGCGATGTCAGATTTGTAGCAGAGACAACGCCGGGTACGGCAACGCCTTACCCGGCATTCTGTTAAGACGCCAGCGACAGTTCACGCTTTCCCGCGTTTTGCAGCAGCCATTGTGCTACGCGTGACTGCTGTTCCGCGTTCAGCCACATTCCCTGCTTAGTCCTGCGCCACAGCGCGTCATCGGCGCGGCGAACCCATTCATGTTCAACCAGATAACGCAGTTCGGCTTCATAAAACTCATGACCGAAATCTTCGCCTAAATCAGCCACGCTTTTCGCCTGGCCCAGTAACAACTCGCTGTTACTGCCGTAGGTGCGGGCGAAGTGGCGTGCCAGCGATTCACTGATAAACGGATAGCGGCGGCGCAGGGTAGCCGCGTAGTCGTCGCGGTCGCCGTTGATGTCGCCACCGGGCAGTGTCGCGCTTTTGGTCCATGCCGGGCCGATATTTTTGTAATACGGCGCCAGTTTCTCCAGCGCGTGCTCTGCCAGCTTGCGATAGGTGGTGAGCTTTCCGCCGAACACCGACAGAAGCGGGGCCTGGTTATCGACGTCGTGTACGTCCAGCGTGTAGTCGCGGGTAATGGCCTGCGGTGAATCTGATTCATCATCGCACAGCGGACGAACACCAGAGTAAGTCCAGACGATATCGTCGCGCCCCAGTTGTTTTTTAAAGTGCGCGTTATAGACCTTCAGCAAATAGCTGATTTCCCCTTCGTCGATTTCGACATTCTTCGGATCGCCGTGATACTCCTGGTCGGTGGTACCGATAATCGAAAACTCATCCATCCACGGGATAACGAACACAATACGCTTATCTTCGTTTTGCAGGATGTAGGCCTGTTTCTGCGTATGCACGCGCGGCACCACAATGTGGCTGCCTTTGATCAGGCGAATACCGTAAGGCGAGGGAAGGTGCATGCCGTCATCGAAGAACTGTTTCACCCACGGGCCGGTGGCGTTGACCAGGCCACGCGCCTGCCAGGTGTATTTTTTACCGGTATCGATGTCTTCCGCTTCCACAATCCACAGGCCATTTTCACGGCGAGCGGAGGTGGCGCGGGTGCGGGTCAGTACCTCGCCACCTTTACGCGCTACCATTTGCGCGTTGGCGAGTACCAGGCGCGCATCGTCGACCCAGCAGTCGGAATATTCGAATCCGCGCACGATTTCCGGCTTGAGGACCGATTCTGCGCCAAAACGCAAACCAGTCGAGCCCGGCAGACTGGTGCGTTTGCCCAGGTGATCGTACATAAACAAACCAATACGGATCATCCAGGCTGGACGCAGATGCGGGCGATGCGGCAGACGAAAACGCATCGGGAAAGCGATATGAGGTGCCATTTTTAACAGCACTTCCCGTTCGGCGAGCGCTTCGCTCACCAGGCGGAATTCATAGTGTTCAAGGTAGCGCAGGCCGCCGTGGATGAGCTTAGAACTGGCGCTGGAGGTGGCGCATGCCAGATCCTGCGCTTCCAGCATCAAAACGGATAATCCGCGCCCGGCGGCATCCGCTGCGATCCCTGCGCCGTTGATCCCGCCACCTATCACAATCAGATCTTTGGTTTCCATGCTCGCTACCTCGTTCACTTTCGTTATAGCTCAATAATGCTCGATAACGAAAATAATAGCAAACAAACGCGCGTTCGGTAACATCAAAAAAACAATTTACAGTGATGTGTGTAACATATTGGCGTTTCACTGCCGTCAGGACGTACACTTGGCGGTAAAATGGCGTGAGTTCGCCCACCTGCAATAAAGAGAAGAGAAACCATGGAACAGTTTGTGTGTATCAATGTAGAAGAAGCGCACCAGAAGTTACGCCAGCAGACGGCCGTGCTGGTCGATATTCGTGACCCGCAGAGCTATGCGCTGGGCCACACACCGGGTGCGTTTCATCTGACCAACGATACGCTGGGCGCGTTTATGCGCGACAATGATTTTGACACGCCGGTGATGGTGATGTGCTATCACGGCAACAGCAGCAAAGGCGCAGCGCAATATCTGCTACAGCAGGGCTACGATGAAGTCTACAGCGTGGACGGCGGCTTCGACGCCTGGCATCGCCACTTCCCGGCAGAGGTTGAACACATCGCGCTTTAGGCATTTGAATGCGATGTTATACTGTCCCCCTTTGTGTGGAATAAGCGACCCTCTGCATGTTGATGATTACCTCTTTTACGAATCCGCGCGTCGCCCAGGCCTTTGTGGACTACATGGCGACGCAGGGTGTTATCCTGACAATACAACAACATACTCAGAGTGATGTGTGGCTCGCCGATGAAAGCCAGGCCGAGCGCGTGCGCGCCGAGTTGAACCGTTTTCTGGAAAACCCGGCAGACCCGCGTTATCTGGCGGCGAGCTGGCAATCGGGCCACACCAACAGTGGGCTGCACTATCGTCGTTTTCCGTTCCTCGAAACGCTGAAGGCCAATGCCGGTCCGGTGACCATGACGGTGATGATCGCCTGTATTCTGGTTTTTGTCCTGATGAACGTGGTGGGCGATCAGGCCGTGATGATGTGGCTGGCCTGGCCCTATGACAGCTCGGTGCAGTTTGAAGCCTGGCGTTACTTCAGCCACGCGCTCATGCACTTCTCGGTGCTGCATATTCTGTTTAACCTGCTGTGGTGGTGGTATCTCGGCGGGGCGGTGGAGAAACGCATCGGCAGCGGTAAACTGGTGGTGATCACCGCGATCAGCGCGCTGTTGAGCGGTTTTATCCAGCACCAGTTTAGTGGCCCCTGGTTTGGTGGGCTGTCTGGCGTGGTGTATGCGCTGATGGGTTACGTCTGGCTGCGCGGTGAGCGCGACCCGGACAGCGGTATTTACCTGCAGCGCGGGTTGATTATCTTTTCGTTGGTCTGGCTGGTTGCCGGTTGGTTTGATCTTTTTGGCATGTCGATTGCCAATGGCGCACATGTTACCGGCCTGGTGGTCGGACTGGCGATGGCGTTTGTCGATACGCTAAATGCGCGAAAGCGCGCGTAATTTTTTCAGGGACTCACCATGAAACAAACACAACGTCATGACGCGATAATTGAGCTGGTCAAATTGCAGGGCTACGTCAGCACTGAAGAGCTGGTGGAGCACTTTTCCGTAAGCCCACAAACCATCCGCCGCGACCTGAACGACCTGGCGGAGCAGAAGATGATCCTGCGCCACCACGGCGGCGCGGCGCTACCTTCAAGTTCGGTAAACGCCTCGTGGCACGACCGAAAATCGACGCAGACGGCGGAGAAAGAGCGCATTGCCCGCAAGGTGGCCAGCGAAATCCCTAACGGCTCTACGCTGTTTATCGATATCGGTACCACGCCGGAAGCGGTCGCCCACGCTCTGCTCAATCATAGCGACCTGCGTATCGTCACCAATAACCTCAATGTGGCGAACACCCTGATGGTGAAAGAGGATTTCCGTATTATCCTCGCGGGCGGCGAATTGCGTAGCCGTGACGGTGGAATTATCGGTGAAGCCACACTCGATTTTATCTCCCAGTTCCGCCTTGATTTCGGCATCCTGGGGATCAGCGGTATCGACAGCGACGGTTCGCTGCTTGAGTTTGATTACCATGAAGTGCGCACCAAGCGTGCAATCATTGAGAACTCGCGTCATGTGATGCTGGTGGTTGACCATTCTAAGTTTGGCCGCAACGCGATGGTGAATATGGGCAGTATCAGCATGGTGGATGCAGTCTACACAGATGTGTTGCCGCCGGATGGGGTAATGAAGGTGATTGCCGAACATAACATCCAGCTGGAGTTGTGCCGGGCGTAACGGTGAGAAGTGCCGGATGGCGCTTCGCTTATCCGGCCTACAAACAATCGGTAGGCCGGATAAGGCGTAGCCGCCATTCGGCATCGGTTACATCTGGAACTGCCCTTTGCTCAGGTCAGTCACGATGGTCTTCATTTTGTCTTCCGTCAGTTGATAGTAGCGAATGGAAATCGCGGTAATCAGATAGAAGATAGCCGGTAACACGGTAAACAGAATCAGTACGCCGCGAATCGCTTCGGCGGATTGTTGCTCCACGCCTGCCTGGTAGCCGTAGAAAGCCAGGCCCCAGCCTGTTAACGCGCCACCAATTGCCACACCCAGTTTGATGATGAAAATATTCGCTGCGACGTTCATACCAGTAATACGACGCTGAGTTTTCCATTCGCCATAGTTGTTGGCATCGGTGATCATTGACCACTGCAGCGGGGCGTTAATACCCTGCAACACGTTCAGAATAATGTGCACGATAAATGCCGGCACCCAATATTCGCTCGGCAGCACGAGGAACAGCAAACCAATTAACGCACTCAGCATGTTTACCCACACGGAGGCGCGAATTTTGCACACCTTTGAACCCAATGGTTTTGCGGCCAGGCTTCCGACCACCGCAGCAACCGTCGTCGCCAGCATAAACAGGGAAATAACGCTGCTACCCTGATTCAGAATATATTGCACGAAATAGACCAGCAAACTGCCACGCACCACCACACCGCACAGCATCGCCAGGTTATAAACCGACAGTATCCACCACTGATCGTTTTTTACCAGGATTTTCACATCGCGCAGAATATTGAGGTTCTCTTCTTTTACCGGCTCGATACGCTCTTTCGTGGTCATGAAGCAGATCAAGAACATGATGCAACCAATTGCGCCGAATATCCCCATCGCCCATTGCATACCGCTTGCGCGATCGCCCGGTGCGAGGAAATCTGCCAGTGGCAGAATCAGCGCTGTCCCCATTGCACCACCGATTGGCGCAATAGCGAAACGCCAGGATTGCAGAGAGAGGTTTTCTGACGGGTCTGCGGTAATGGCCGCACCTAATGAGCAGTAAGGAATATTAATCGCGGTATACATCAGTGTCATAAATATATAGGCGATGACGGCGTAGATAATTTTTCCTGTCTGGTCAAAGTCTGGTGTGGAATAAACCAGAATACAGCTTACGGCAAACGGTACGCAGATAATTAATAACCAGGGGCGGAAGCGCCCCCAGCGACTTTTTGTCTGATCCGCAATTGCCCCCATAATGGGGTCGGTAATCGCATCCAGCACCCTCACGGCTAAAAATAGTGTCCCCATGACTGCCGGGGGTAAGCCATAAATATTTGTGTAGAAGTACGCCAGAATAGCAACAGAGGAATCGAAAACAATATGGCTTGCGGCATCGCCCAAACCAAATCCAAACTTCTCTTTAGCACTGACTTTTTCGGTTAATGCCGACATATAATCACCCTTTTATAACGTGCCAACTCGCAGCAGTAGTTATAAAAGGTGAGGCGGGGAAGAAATATTCTAATTTTTCACTTCTGATTTATGTTTCTTCTCTAATGTGACGTAGCTATCTCTTCTTAATTAGAAGTATCAATATACAATATATTTTGGTGATAATAATTTACCACCAAAATATATATTAAACGCCATATCCCATCATTTTCAGCAGTTGTTGCGCGTGCTGTACCGCATCCTGACGATGTGCCACGCCCAGTTTCTGGTATAGATTACGGATATGCGTCTTGATGGTCGTGGCGGCGACGTCCAGTTCACCGGCAATCTGCTCATTGCTGTAACCCGAGTAGATAAGCCCCAGCACCTGCCATTCACGCTGAGTGAGCGGGCTGGTGCGGATAAGCTCCGGCACTTCCGGGTGATTTAGCAGACGTTCGACGAAGTTTTCATCAAAATGCGCAAACTTATGTCGATGGTGCTGATTGATTTCGCGCAGAATGCGCTGAGCGCGATGCTGATCGAGTTCCGGCAGCGTATTGAGCTGAATAAGCTGACGCAACTGCTGCGCCATCGCCTCGCCCTCAATCACAAAGTGGCTGATAAATCCGGTGCGGTTGGCCAGCGTCAGCGCTTCCAGCAGGACGCGCTGGGCTTCATTTTTACGCCCGGCCTGCCAGAAAAGTTGATTCAATAACAGCAGGTTACGGTTGAGATCGCTCATCAGACGCAGTGAACGTGCATTTTCGTTCAGCTCTTCCAGCACCATTTCAGCGGCATCAAATTCGCCGAGCAGGATCTGCACGCGGGCGATGTTGCGCCACTGGCTTTGCAGGAAGTGGTTATTGGCGAATGCCGGTTTTGGTGTATGGCGCAGCCAGTTGGCAGCAGATTTTTTGTCGCCGACCATTTGCCAGTAAATCACCCGCACTTTATCGGCGTTAGAGACCCAGTCGCTGTGATAGGGGCCATTTCCGAGTAAATTTTCCAGACGATTCAGGTGGCTGCGGGCATTATCGAGATCGCCACGCGCCAGAGAGCATTGTACCAGCAGCGCCAGGCACTGAAGCTGCTGCTGTGGCTGATAGTTCACCAGCACGTCCATGCCGGTACGCGCAGTGGCTTCGGCTTCATCCAGACGCGCCCACGCCCACAGTAATTGCGCGCGAATACGCAACAGGAACTCGTGCATGGGCAGTTGTTCGAGGTGTTGATCGCGAATCAGCTGGAACGCTTTTTCCTGGCACTCCCAGGCGGCCTGTAAAAAGCCCTGGGCAAACAGAATTTCACTTTGCTGGATCAGGCTCCACAGCGCGTAATGCCAGACGTCATGACGGCGCGCCATCTGCTCCGTTTGCTGCATTACAGACAGCGACTGACCCAGTTGCCCTTTGCAGTGCAGCACTTCGCCGTGCACCGAGGTGGCGACGATGCGGCTGTAGAAACTAGCCAGCGGCAGCTCATCAAGGGCCACCATCGCCAGACGTTCGGCTTCTTCCGGGTCGCCATCGTTTATTGCTACCTGCGCGCGCAAAGCGTTGAAATCACCATGCAGGGCTTTGTCCATTTCGAAGTCCATCTCCTGCTCGGCTCGTGCGAGTAGAGTGTTAACTTCGCTATAGCGATGCTGACTCTGCATCAGCCATGCCTGTAACAGCACCAGGCGCGGGTTTTCCAGCAGGCTTTCCCACGGCAGGGCGGAGAGCGACTCTTCCAGCAGTGCGAGTTCGCTGTGATGGAACAGACCCCAGGCGTGATTCAGCAGAATATCGCGCAGCATTTTGGGGTCGCCCGCCGCAAGGGCGTGATGAATCGCCTCGCTTGGGAAGCCTTGCGCCATCCAACTTTCGGCGGCGGCGCGATGAATATCGGGTAATTCTGTCGCCAGCTCCCACTGACAGCGCTGGCGCAGGAAGCTACAGAACAGCGGGTGATAGTTAAACCATTCACCCGAGTCATCCATGCGTTGCAGGAACAGCCCCTGACGCTCAATCTCTTCCAGCCGCATCTGGCCGTTTTCTTCGCCGGTGACACGCACAATGAGCGCGTCGTTCATCGAGCGCAGCAGCGAGCTTTTTAGCAGGAAATTACGCGTCGCAGGCTCCACGTTATCCAGCACTTCATCGACCAGATAATCGGACAGATGGCTGACATTAATGCCGGAGAGGCGGCGGGCGGAGTGCTGGGTGGCATTATTACGCTGACGCGCCGACAGGGCGATCAGCTGTAACGCCGTCGCCCAACCGGCAACGTCGTCACACAGACGGCTGCTCTCAGCAAGCTCGATAGGCGAGGTGAGGCGGCAGTCGAAGAATTGTTTAGTTTCACAGTGGTTAAAGGCCAGCTGTTGGCTACCGATTTCCAGCAGTTGGTCGCGCACGCGAAGGTTGGCGATACCCAACTGCGGTAAATTACGCGACAGAACAACTAACGTCAGGTTTTCCGGCTGATGGCGCAGGAAAAAACGCATGGCGTCATGGATCACCGGATTGGTGATCAGATGGTAATCGTCAATCACCAGATACAACGGTTTCTGCCATTCGCTCAGCTCAACAAAAAGCTGAGAAAACAGTGAGGACAGGCTCGCATACTGGCGTTTTTGCACCATGTTTTCACTGGCGCTGCAATGGCCGCCCGTCGCCTGCTGAATCGCGGCGATAAGGTAGCTGGCGAACCGTTCCTGCTGGTTATCCCCTTCATCAAGGGAGTACCAGCCCAGTTCGTTTTTTCCCGCCGCCCACTGTGAAATGAGCGTCGTCTTGCCATAACCTGCAGGGCTGGTGATCAGCGCCAGACGATAATTGTTCGCGCCTGAAAGCTTCGCCAGCAGCCGTTCCCGAATCACTGTGTGTTCAAGACGGACGGGTCGACTTAATTTTGACGGAATCAACATAGCAATCACTTCACTGTGAGGAGAGAAAAATATTTTTTTTAGGGCTCGTAATTAATCAATACAAAGGTCGGCCAAATGACAATTTATTGCAAGTTATGTCCGTTATTGATGTTTGCGAATTTGCACTCTGTCACAATTCTACTTAATGCCCATTTAAAAGACAGAGACCGGTTGCAGGGCGCGTGGTGTCTGGGTTTGTCAAAAAGGGTAAAACTCTGAAAAAGCGACAAAGTGCATGGGGTTAATTAAACATCTATTAAATTTATAGTCAGCTGCGCTATTTGCCTTATGGATCATCTTATTTTCATTTCAGGTTATTTCATCACCGAAACTATTTCCTTGCGGCCATAAATTAGGAAAAACACCATTTCATTTTTATGACACACCGCGCGGATATCTTCGTTCTGATAACTGAAACTGCCGCCTGGCAGAATGGATGGCCGCCTGATGCTGGGTGAAATTTGCGCAATGTCGGGGTTAGTCACTAACGTAATAGTGTCTGCGATCACACTTTTCGCTCATCCCTGCGACTCCTCCCCGCCTAATCCGGGACGGGATGAGGAAGACACACAGTCAGCCAGGCAAACTATCACTAACGTTTATGTAAAAAGGACTCGAATTCCCTATGTCACAGCCCACCTTCAATAAAGAACTGTTTCAGGCTGCCCTGACGCGTCAGTGGCAACGATTTGGTTTACAGGCTGCTTCTGAGATGACCTCTCACCAGTGGTGGCAGGCTGTGAGCGGCGCGCTGGCAGAAATGCTCTCCGCTCAACCCGTGGCGAAACCGGCGAAGGATCAACGCCATGTGAACTACATTTCGATGGAGTTCCTGATTGGTCGTCTGACCGGCAACAACCTGCTTAACCTCGGCTGGTATGAAGGCGTAAGCGAAGCCCTGAACGCCTTTGATATCAACCTGACCGACCTGCTGGAAGAAGAAACCGATCCTGCACTGGGGAATGGTGGTCTGGGGCGTCTGGCGGCCTGCTTCCTCGACTCCATGGCGACCGTGGGTCAGTCGGCGACGGGCTATGGCCTGAACTATCAATATGGCCTGTTCCGTCAGTCCTTCGAAGGCGGTCAGCAGATGGAAGCGCCGGATGACTGGCAGCGCGGTAGCTACCCGTGGTTCCGCCATAACGCGGCGCTGGATGTGCTGGTCGGTATCGGCGGGAAAGTCAGCAAAGAGGGCCACTGGACCCCGGCATTCGAAATCACGGGTGAAGCCTGGGACCTGCCGGTACTCGGCTACCGTAATGGCGTCGCACAGCCGCTGCGCCTGTGGCAGGCGAAGCACGCGCATCCGTTTAACCTGACCAAATTCAACGACGGCGACTTCCTGCGTGCAGAACAGCAGGGCATTGATGCCGAAAAACTGACGAAAGTACTCTACCCGAACGACAACCATACGGCGGGTAAAAAACTGCGCCTGATGCAGCAATACTTCCAGTGCGCCTGTTCAGTCGCGGATATTCTGCGTCGTCATCATCTGGCGGGCCGCAAACTGCATGAACTGGCGAATTTCGAAGTCATTCAGCTTAACGATACACACCCGACTATCGCCATTCCGGAACTGTTGCGCGTGCTGATTGATGAGCACCAGTTGAGCTGGGACGATGCCTGGGCTATCACCAGCAAAACCTTTGCCTACACCAACCACACCCTGATGCCAGAAGCACTTGAGTGCTGGGATGAAAAACTGATTAAAGCGCTGCTGCCGCGCCATATGCAGATCATCAACGAAATCAACGCGCGTTTTAAAAAGCTGGTTGATAACACCTGGCCGGGCGACAAAGCGGTTTGGGCTAAACTGGCGGTGGTACATGATAAACAGGTGCGCATGGCGAACATGTGCGTGGTCAGCGGCTTTGCGGTGAACGGTGTGGCCGCGCTGCACTCCGACCTGGTGGTGAAAGATCTGTTCCCGGAATATCACCAGCTGTGGCCGAACAAATTCCATAACGTCACCAACGGCATTACGCCGCGTCGCTGGATCAAACAGTGCAACCCGGCACTGGCTGCATTGCTCGATAAGTCGCTGAAGAAAGAGTGGGCGAACGATCTCGATCAGTTGAGCAATCTGGAGAAATTCGCCGATGACGCGAACTTCCGCCAGACCTATCGTGAAATCAAACAGGCCAACAAAGAGCGTCTGGCGGAGTTCGTGAAAGCGCGTACTGGCATTGAAATCAATACTCAGGCGATTTTTGATATCCAGATCAAGCGTCTGCATGAGTACAAACGCCAGCACCTGAACCTGCTGCACATTCTGGCGTTGTATAAAGAGATCCGCGAGAACCCGCAGGCAGACCGCGTACCGCGCGTATTCCTGTTCGGCGCGAAAGCAGCACCGGGCTACTATCTGGCGAAGAACATCATCTTCGCGATTAACAAGGTGGCAGAAGCGGTCAATAACGATCCGAAAGTGGGCGACAAGCTGAAAGTGGTCTTCCTGCCGGATTACTGTGTGTCGGCGGCGGAAAAACTGATCCCGGCGGCGGATGTTTCCGAGCAGATCTCTACCGCAGGTAAAGAGGCATCCGGTACCGGCAACATGAAGCTGGCGCTGAACGGTGCGTTAACCGTCGGTACGCTGGATGGCGCGAACGTGGAAATCGCGGAAGTGGTTGGCGATGAAAACATCTTCATTTTCGGTAACACCGTAGAACAGGTGAAGGCGCTGAAAGCCAAAGGCTACGATCCGCTGAAATGGCGTAAGAAAGATAAACTGCTGGACGCGGTGCTCAAAGAGCTGGAGAGCGGCAAATACAGCGACGGCGACAAACACGCGTTCGACCAGATGTTGCACAGCCTGCTGAAAGGCGGCGACCCGTACCTGGTGCTGGCTGATTTCGAAGCCTACGTGGCAGCGCAGAAACAGGTCGATGTGCTGTATCGCGATCAGGAAGCGTGGACTCGCGCTACTATCCTGAACACCGCGCGCTGCGGCATGTTTAGCTCCGATCGCTCCATTCGCGATTATCAGAAACGTATCTGGCAGGCAAAACGCTAAGGACAGGCCTATGGAAAGCAAACGCCTCGACAATGCCGCGCTGGCGGCGGGGATCAGCCCCAACTATATCAATGCGCACGGTAAACCGCAGTCTATCGGTGCTGACACCAAACGGCGTTTGCTGGACGCAATGCATGCTACCGCCACGAAAGTGGCGGTGACGCCCGTCCCGAACGTCATGGTCTGGACGCATGGCAAAAAAATGGCGCTTACGGTTGAAGGCAGCGGTGAGTTTCATTGGCTGCTGACCACCGAAGAGGGCAAGCAGTATCAGGGCGAAGCGACAGGAGGCAAAAACCTGGCGCTGCCCGCGCGTCTGCCTGAGGGTTATCACTCCCTCACGCTGACCCAGTCTGATGAACGCTGGCACTGCCGGGTGATTGTCGCCCCGGAACGTTGCTATGAACCGCTGGCGTTGAAAGAGAAAGAAAAACTGTGGGGGGCGTGCGTACAGCTCTACACACTGCGTTCTGAAAAGAACTGGGGGATTGGCGACTTTGGCGATCTGAAAGCGATGCTGCCGGAAATCGCCAAACGTGGCGGGGCGTTTATCGGCCTCAACCCGATTCACGCGCTCTACCCGGCGAACCCGGAAAGTGCCAGCCCGTATAGCCCGTCTTCACGCCGCTGGCTGAACGTGATTTATATCGACGTCAATGCGGTGGAGGATTTCCAGCACAGCGAAGAAGCGCAGGCCTGGTGGAAAAAACCGGCCACGCAGAAGGCGCTGAAAGCCGCCTGTGATGCGGTGTGGGTTGACTACACGGCGGTTACAGAACTGAAAATGACCGCCCTGCGTATGGCGTGGACGCGTTTTGCCAAACGTGACGACGCGCAGATGACCCAGTTCCGCAACTTTGTGGAACGTGAAGGTGACAGCCTTTACTGGCAGGCGGCGTATGACGCGCTGCATGCCAACCAGGTGAAAATCGACAAACTGCGCTGGGGCTGGCCGGCCTGGCCGGAAGCGTATCAGGATGTCGACAGCCCTGAAGTGCGTGCGTTCTGCGCGCAGCATGCCGATGAAGTCGATTTCTACCTTTGGCTGCAATGGCTGGCGTACACCCAGTTCGCGGCCTGCTGGCAGGAAAGCCAGCAATATGACATGCCGATTGGCCTTTATCGCGACCTCGCCGTGGGCGTGGCGGAAGGTGGCGCGGAAACCTGGTGTGACCGCGAGCTTTACTGCCTGAAAGCGTCAGTGGGCGCACCACCAGATATCCTTGGGCCGCTGGGGCAAAACTGGGGCTTGCCGCCGATGGATCCGCATATCATTACTGCGCGTGCTTATGAGCCGTTTATCGACCTGCTGCGCGCAAACATGAAAAACTGCGGCGCGCTGCGTATCGACCATGTGATGTCCGTGCTGCGTCTGTGGTGGATCCCTTACGGTGAGACGGCGGACCACGGTGCGTACGTGCATTATCCGGTAGACGATCTGCTGTCGATTCTGGCGCTGGAGAGTAAACGTCATCGCTGCATGGTGATTGGCGAAGATCTCGGTACCGTACCGGTGGAGATTGTCGGCAAACTGCGCAAGAGCGGAGTTTACTCATACAAAGTGCTCTACTTCGAAAATGACAGCGACAAAACCTTCCGCGCGCCAAAAGCGTACCCGGAGCAATCCATGGCGGTCGCCACCACCCATGACCTGCCGACGCTGCGCGGTTACTGGGAAAGCGGTGACCTGACGCTGGGTCGGGCGCTGGGGCTCTATCCGGACGAAGTGGTGCTGCGTGGTTTGTACCAGGATCGTGAACTGGCGAAGCAGGGCCTGCTTGATGCGCTGCACAAATATGGTGTGCTGCCAAAACGTGCCGGGCATAAAGCCAGCCTGATGAGCATGACCGATACGCTTAATCGCGCTATGCAGCGTTATATCGCCGACAGCAATAGCGCACTGCTGGGGCTGCAACCGGAAGACTGGCTGAGTATGGAAGAGCCGGTCAATATCCCCGGTACCAGCGATCAGTACAAAAACTGGCGTCGTAAGCTGACTACCAGTCTTGAGCAGATGTTTGCCGATGAACGGGTAAATAAGCTGATTAAGGACCTGGATAAGCGGCGTAAAGCGGCAGGTAAGAAGAAGTAAAAGCGAATCAAAATATTTCCCTCACCCCGGCCCTCTCCCTAAGGGAGAGGGTGAAAACCGTATATACCCGACCACTGGCACAATCGGTTCCCTCTCCCTAAGGGAGAGGGTTAGGGTGAGGGTGAAAATCTCACATCAAACAACCATTCCCAGCAGCAGACAACCTACCAGACCACACACGGAGATGATGGTTTCCAGCATCGACCAGGACTTGATGGTCTCGCCGATAGTCAGGTTGAAGTACTCTTTGAACAGCCAGAAGCCCGGATCGTTCACGTGAGAGAAGATAACGCTACCGGAACCGACCGCGATAACCATCAGCTCCGGGCTCACGCCAGTAGTGGCAATCAGCGGCGCTGCGATACCACCGGCAGTGATGGCTGCAACGGTTGCAGAACCCAGTGCGATACGCAGCACGGCGGCGATAGACCAGGCCATCAGCAGCGGAGAAACGTTGGAACCATGCATCATTGAAGCGATGTATTTGTCCACGCCGCTATCAACCAGAACCTGTTTAAACGCACCGCCACCGCCGATGATCAACAGCATCATGGCAATGATTTTGATGGAAGAGGTCAGCGTATCGTTCACCTGGTCCATGTTACGACCACGGTTCAGACCGAACGTGAACACGGCAATCAGGACGGCAATCAGCGTAGCCATTACCGGGTCGCCGAAGAATTCAGCGTACGGCAGCACCGCGTGGCCTTTCGGCAGCACCATTTCTGCAATGGCGCGCAGGGCCATCAGGATGACTGGAACCAGGGCTGTCCAAACGCTCACGCCGAAAGAAGGCATTTCTTCTTCGGTGAAGGTTTTCGGGTTGTGCAGACCTTCCGGAATGGGTTTGTCGATGCTTTTCAGGCAGCGTGCATATACCGGACCCGCCAGAATTACGGTCGGGATTGCCAGCAGCGTACCGTACAGCAGGGTTTTACCCATGTCTGCGTGGAAGATGGTTGCAATCGCGGTCGGGCCCGGGTGCGGCGGCAGGAAGCCGTGCGTAACGGACAGCGCGGCAGCCATCGGTACACCGATATACAGCAGCGGAATACGTGCGGAAGCGGCAATGGTGAACACCAGCGGCAGCAGCAGAACGAAGCCTACTTCATAGAACAGGGCAAAACCGACGGTGAAACCGGTCAGAACCACAGCCCACTGAATGTTTTTGCGGCCGAACTTTTCGATAAGCGTGGTGGCGATACGCTGAGCACCGCCGCAGTCTGCCAGCAGTTTCCCGAGCATTGCGCCGAAGCCCATAATCAGCGCAAGGCTGCCCAGGGTTCCACCCACACCGTTTTTGATGGAGACG
Source organism: Pseudocitrobacter sp. 73 (assembly GCF_008369545.1). NCBI lineage: Bacteria > Pseudomonadati > Pseudomonadota > Gammaproteobacteria > Enterobacterales > Enterobacteriaceae > Pseudocitrobacter > Pseudocitrobacter sp. 73. Next base: position 118,805 of record NZ_VTZO01000016.1, read on the forward strand.
ATGACTTTGTCGAGCGGCATACCCTGCATCAACCCGACGGCGAGCGCCACCAGGATAAGGGCAATAAAGCCGTTCATTTTAAAGCGGATCATCAGCAGTAATAACAGGATAACCCCGATAGCTACTATGACTAATGGCATGATGCACCTGGCCTTTAATTTATATGGGTAACGTCATTGTTTCAGTGACAACGTCCAATTGTCCCCTGGAGAGGGTGGACACACTTCATTGCGTCGGAATCTCACTTTTGCCAGCTAAAGGATAGCTGGCTATTGATTTACGTGACGACGCTATGGGGCGGATGATACGGGTAACATGCGGGGGTGAGAATTACCTGTGCAGCATAAATGTAAAAATTGCGACAGATGTCATACTATTTGCCGGGGTTTTGCAAAGATGTGTATAGGGAATTGCGAGCCATGTTGCGCGGTAACATTACGAGGATGGATTTGTGTGGAGTGAAGCATTTGCCGGATGCGGCTTCGCCTTATCCGGCCTACAAAATCTGCACAACACGTAGGCCCGATAAGCAAAGCGCATCGGGCAACAGCGAGCACAAACCGTAGGCCCGGTAAGCGCAGCGCCACCGGGCAATCAGGGAAGGGGGAAAACTTAGTAGTAAGAGTGTTCGCCGCGCTGGTGTTCAGTCAGGTCGCGCACGCCTTTCAGTTCCGGGAATTCAGCCAGCAGCTGCTTTTCAATCCCTTCTTTCAGCGTCACGTCTACCATCGAGCAACCGTTACAGCCACCGCCGAATTGCAGAATCGCGTAACCTTCGTCGGTGATTTCCATCAGCGTCACGCGGCCGCCGTGGCCTGCCAGCTGCGGGTTAACCTGCGCCTGAATCATGTACTCAACGCGTTCCATCAGCGGCGCATCGTCAGACACTTTACGCATTTTGGCATTTGGCGCTTTCAGGGTTAGCTGAGAACCCAGCTGATCGGTAACAAAATCAATTTCCGCATCTTCGAGATACGGTGCGCTCAGCTCATCGACATAGGCGGTGAGTTGTTCAAATTTCAGGGCAGTATCACTTGCTTCCACCGCATCCGGCGGGCAATAAGAAACGCCACATTCTGCGTTTGGCGTGCCAGGATTGATAACAAATACGCGGATTTGTGTACCTTCTTCCTGATTTACCAGCAGTTTGGCAAAGTGCGCTTGTGCAGCATCGGAAATACGGATCATAGCTTTGGCCTAATAGTTGACTACTTTAGTTGGTTATAATACGCCCATCAGAGGGGGTCTACAAGGTGCGACACAGGCACCATACCTGAACGCTCGCCGCGCCGTTTCGCAAAAGCAGGCGGGAAATTTCGGCGACAGTGCTGCCCGTGGTGACGACATCATCCACAATCACCATATGGAGCCCCTTCACCGGTAATTCAAGCCGGAAGGCATTTTTCAGGTTACGGGCGCGTAACCGCGCGCTGAGCTGGTGCTGGGTGGCGGTTTTTCGCACCCGTTTAAGAGCAAAAGGATGCCAGGCGCAGCCAAGCCATTTTGCCAGCGCCTGACACAACAGGTCGCTCTGATTAAATCCCCGTCGCCAGTGGCGTCGCTGCCAGAGCGGCACGCTGATGAGCCGGTCGGGCCGGGGTAATCCCGACCTTTGCCGAACGTTCAAGAGCATGAGCCGTGCCAGAATTGGGGCGAGCTCCGGCTTATCGCAGAATTTAAATTCATGAATCAAATGACTGAGCGGCGGAACATAATCATTCACCGCTATTAACCGGCTCCAGGGCGGCGCCTTGCGCAGGCAGCGCCCACATACGACGTGCCCGACCGCCGCCGGAAGGCCGCATTGTGGGCAACGCGTTTGTGTGTTGAATAAGGTTCGCGCGCAGCGGGAACAGACGCCCCAGCGTGAAATCGCCAGCGGCATTTGGCATAGCCAGCACAAGCTGTGGACTGTTAGCATATTGCACCTCGAAATCTGGATGTGGGAACAATAACTGATGAACAACGTTTGGTGGCAAACCAAAGGTGAAGGAGATTGTCATCTTGTGCTGCTGCACGGATGGGGGCTGAACGCGCAGGTGTGGGATTGCATAACGCCGGAACTGAGCGCGCATTTCACGCTGCATCTTGTCGACCTGCCAGGTTTTGGCCGCAGCCGTGATTTCGGTGCAATGTCGCTGGATGCGATGGTGGAGCATGTTCTTGCTCAGGCGCCTGAGCAGGCAGTTTGGTTGGGCTGGAGCCTCGGCGGGCTGGTGGCGAGCCAGATAGCCCTGACGCATCCACAACGCGTCCAGGCGCTGGTTACTGTCGCGTCCTCACCTTGTTTCTGTGCGCAGGACGACTGGGCCGGCATCAAGCCCGAGATTCTGGCGGGCTTCCAGCAGCAACTGAGTGAAGATTTTCAGCGTACCGTTGAGCGCTTCCTCGCACTGCAAACGCTGGGCACGGAAAGCGCCAGGCAGGATGCGCGTGCGCTGAAAAGCACGGTACTGTCACTGCCGATGCCGACCGTCGATGCGCTTAATGGCGGTCTGGAGATCCTGAAAACCGCTGATTTGCGTCAGGCGCTGACCTCGCTGGATAAACCTTTCCTGCGTCTTTATGGCCGACTGGATGGTCTGGTGCCGCGCAAGGTTGTGCCTGTGCTTGATGCCCTGTGGCCGCAGAGTGAATCGTACCTTTTTGCCAAAGCCGCCCATGCGCCGTTTATCTCGCATCCGGATGAATTTTGTCAGGTTATTCGCGAGTTTGCCGACGCTAAAATTTAATTTTTGCGTCCACATGGAAAAAGTTTCAAAGCGGAATAATACTTATCCTGCCGGTACGCTTAATGCGTTGATAGCCGTTGCGTACCGCATATAAAACAAAAACTTATATAGGGATAACGTTATGAAACTTGTTACAGGTATTGTCGCGACTCTGGTTATGGGCTCGCTCTCTTTTGGTGCGCTGGCGGCACAAGAGATTCAGAAAGAAGATGTCGCGAAGATGAATCTCACCAAAATTGGTGAAATTACAACTTCGCGTACCACCTCTCCGATGGACGCGAAGCGCGATTTGTCGAAAAAAGCGGACGAGCTGGGCGGGAAGTACTATGTGATTATCGCCGGTTCAAAGAATGAGAAAACCGTGCACGGTAACGCAGACGTTTATAAGTAATTAAAAAAGCGGGTCTTCGGACCCGCTTTTGCCATGAGTGCCTGCATTTTTGCCGGATGGTGCTGCGCTTATCAGGCCTACGGGTAAGCGGATGTTGGCCCATTTTGTAGGCCCGGTAAGCAACGCGCCACCGGGCAGATCAGCACAGCACCCACCACTCGCTCAGGCAGGCGCGCCCTTCCGGGCACTGCTTACAGCTTCCCGACAGACAGCCATCCGCGTCTTCCTGCACGCGACGCGCTTTACCCATCGCTTCCAGGCGTTCGAGCATGGCATCGATCATCGGCTGCGGCGTGTGTAACTGCGCGCTGAGTTGTGATGCCCCCATGCGTCCTTGCAGTGCCAGCATATCGCGAACCTCAATTAACGATGCCATCGCCTCTCCTTAGTGGCAGCTGCCAGAGGTTTCATGAGCGTGAACGGTTTTGCGCGTCGCCAGCAGATTCACATCCACGCGGCTGCGTGCCCGGCGCAGCGCGCCAATCACTATCACGTTAAACAGAATCACCGCCAGAATGCACACCAGGCTGTACTGCGGGTGTTGTTTGAAGCTGGTGACCTGATAAAACAGCGTCGACAGTGAGTAAGCGATGTTCAGCCCCCACAACACCGAGAAGCCCATCCAGCCGCGGCTGGATTCACGGGCAATTGCGCCCATCACCGAAATGCACGGAATGTAGAGCAGAACGAAAATCAGGTAGCTGTAGGCCGCCGCTGCACTGCCGAATTTGCTGCTCATCACGCCCATTGCGCCGGTGGCCATTTCGCCGTCGCCCTTGCTGGCTTCGATTGGGTTCGCCAGCACGCTCAGGCTGAAGGTGTCTTTCAGGCTCTGCCAGGTTTCATCGGCTGCGCCCAGCAGCTCGTCGGTCAAGCTAAAGGTGGCAGGATCGAAATCTTCTTCCTGAATATTTTCAGCGGTGTAGAGCGTGTTCAGCGTACCGACCACCACTTCTTTCGCCATCGCCCCGGTAAACAGGCCGACCGCAGCCTGCCAGTTGTCTTCGTGAACGCCAATCGGTTTCAATAGCGGCGTTAACTGACGGCTGACAGAGGCAAGGGCAGAGTCGTTGATATTATCGACCGCCTGGCCGCTCAGCGAGAAGCTGTTCAGGGCACTCAGGAAAATACTGACGATGACAATCACTTTACCCGCGCGAACGACAAAGCCTTTCAGGCGCTGCCAGGTCTGGATAAACAAACTCTTCAGATGCGGAATGTGATAAACCGGCAGCTCCATCACGAACGGTGACGCTTCACCACGCATGATGGTGTATTTGAGCATCAGGCCGGTGAGGATCGCCATCACGATGCCCAGTACATAAAGCGAGAAGACCGCCAGCGCGCCCTGTTGACCAAAGAAGGCCGCCGCGAAGACGGCGAAAATAGCCAGACGTGCGCCGCAGGACATAAACGGCGCCATCATGATCGTCATCAGACGTTCACGCGGGGCGTCCAGCGTACGTGCGCCCATTACCGACGGCACGTTACAGCCGAAACCCACAATCAGCGGCACGAAGGATTTGCCCGGCAGACCAAGCGACTGCATCAGGCGGTCCATAACAAATGCCGCACGCGCCATGTAACCGGAATCCTCAAGGAAGGAGAGGAACAGGTACATCATGCCGATTTGCGGTACCAGCGGCAGCACGGTGTTGATGCCGCCGCCAATCCCCTGGGCGAGGAAAATCGTCAGCCATTCCGGGAAGTGCAGCGTTGCACCCACCCATTGAATGCCGTGAATAAAGATAGCGACCGAGCCGCCGTCGAAAATAGGCTGCAATGCGCCGCCGATGTTAATCGCCAGCAGGAACATCAGGTACATCACGAACAGGAAAATCGGCAGCCCCAGCACGCGGTTGAGTACGATTTTATCCACGGCAGCGGTGAAACGGCTTGGCTCGGCGGTCAGCGTGTTACTGACGCTGTCGCAAATGGCAGAGATGCTCTGGTAACGCGCATCGGCGATATGTAGCGCCGGGTCATCCAGTTCGTCGCTCAGGTTAGCCAGCGCGATATTGAGTTTATCCGCCGCATCGCCCGCATAGGCGCGGCTATAGATATCGCCTTCCAGCATCTGCATACCGAGCCAGCGGCGCTGTTTTGCCGGAATAGACTCCGGCATCGCGCGCGCCAGATTCTCTGCTTCACGCAGTAGCGGTGCGGCGTAGTGCACCAGCTCAATCTCATCGTTGCTTTGGTAGCGGTCAACCGCCAGCTTCAGGGCGTCTATCCCGCGGCCACGCGTGGAAACCAGCGGAACAACCGGGCAACCCAGACGAGCGGAGAGGGCGTCGATATCAATGCGGATTTGCTGTTTCTCCGCGATATCCAGCATGTTGAGCGCCACGATGCAGGGAATACCCAGCTCAAGCAGTTGCAGTGTCAGATAGAGGTTGCGCTCCAGGTTAGAGGCATCGACGACGTTAATCAGAAGGTCGGCGTCGCCGCTCAAAATATAGTGGCAGGCGATTTGCTCATCGAGTGAGGTTTGCGAGGAGATGGTGGTCAGGGAGTAGGTCCCTGGCAGGTCGACCAGCGTGACACTGTGATCGGTCGTAGAAAACGTCCCTTCTTTACGCTCGACCGTTACACCGGACCAGTTCCCCACGCGCTGACGCGCGCCGGTTAATTGATTGAATAATGTTGTCTTGCCGGAATTAGGATTACCAATTAAGCCAATGGTTAGTTTTTTCATTTTTTGTGAACTCTATAACAGCTAAATCGGATTAACGAGAAATGGATTCAAGATCCAGAAATTCCAAATCTTTTTTGCGTAGGACTAAACTGACTCGACGCGTTTCAATATGAATGGGGTCGCCTAATGGCGCGACACGCACAACCTGGAAAGAGGAACCGGGCAGCATACCGAGCGACAGCAGTTTCTGACGCCAGGCCGGGCTGATGTCACGGGAGAAGCCAGTAATTTTCCACGCACTATCAGGAGTAAATTGCATAGGGCCTACTTATTTCATCGCGAGTCACTGTCGCGCGGGTTCAACAGAAACGAACGGAAAGGCGCGCGGACATGAGAGAGGTTAATTAATCTACAATACGATGATAATGAGAATGGTTTGTATCTTCAATAGATAAAATGTGACCGGATGTTCTTTCTGAGAATAAAGTGGGGCAAAGTTGATTTGGCGCAAAACAATTAGGGTAAACCGTATGTTTGTTTATTTCATCGAATGTTAATGCAGTGATAATAATGCTAAATATAAAAACAATTAATATATTTCCGAAATAAAAAGCCCGATAACGTTTATCGGGCCCACAGACGTTTCTGGTTTGTAGGCCGGGTAAGCGCAGCGCCACCCGGCAAACCAACCGCACGATTTAGCGTTTTTTGCCCATCGCCGCCGCCAGCGCATCCATCATCGCGCTGTTACCCGCAGGCTGTGCATCGCGACCGCGTGGTTTTGCAGCTTTGGCCGCAGGGCGATTACCCGGGTTGCGCTCATTGCTGCTACCGCCGCGACGGGCGTTGGTTTCACCTGGCTGCTCGTCCAGACGCATGGTCAACGCAATACGTTTACGCGGCAGGTCCACTTCCAGCACTTTCACTTTCACGATATCGCCAGCTTTCACCACCGTGTGCGGATCTTCCACAAACTTATCCGCCAGCGATGAGATGTGAACCAGACCATCCTGATGCACGCCGATATCGACAAAAGCGCCGAAGTTGGTGACGTTAGTGACCGCGCCTTCCAGAATCATCCCCGGCAGCAGGTCGTTCATGGTCTCAACACCATCGGCGAACTTCGCCGTTTTAAACTCAGGGCGCGGGTCACGGCCTGGTTTTTCCAGCTCTTTGATGATATCGGTGACGGTTGGCACGCCGAAACGCTCGTCGGTGAATTCAGAGGCTTTCAGGTTACGCAACTCGCTGCTATTACCCATCAGATCTTTCAGCGCCTGTTGCGTCCGCGCCAGAATACGCTCGACCACCGGATACGCTTCCGGGTGCACCGTTGAGGCATCCAGCGGGTTGTCACCGTGGTTGATACGCAGGAAGCCCGCGCACTGCTCAAAGGCTTTCGGCCCCAGACGGCTGACTTTCAGCAGTTGCTGGCGGTTCTGGAACTGACCGTTCTCATCGCGCCAGCTCACAATATTCTGCGCCATCATGCGCGTCAGGCCCGCTACGCGAGTTAATAGCGGAACGGAAGCGGTATTCAGGTCTACGCCGACGGCGTTTACGCAGTCTTCCACCACCGCATCCAGCTTACGCGCCAGCGAGGTCTGGCTGACGTCGTGTTGATACTGGCCGACGCCGATGGATTTCGGGTCGATTTTTACCAACTCGGCGAGCGGGTCCTGCAAACGACGGGCGATAGAGACCGCGCCACGCAGAGAAACGTCGAGGTCCGGGAATTCCAGCGCCGCCAGTTCAGACGCGGAGTAAACCGATGCCCCTGCTTCGCTGACGATCACTTTCTGCGCCGTCACTTTCGGGAACTGTTTCTGCACGTCGAGGAAGAAACGCTCCGTTTCGCGTGAAGCCGTACCGTTACCGATAGCGACCAGCTCAACGTTATGCTTCTCGCACAGCGCTGCCACCGCGACAGCCGCTTTCGCCGCCTGCCCGGTGTGCGGGTAGATAGTGTCGGTAGCAACCAGTTTGCCGGTGCCATCCACAACGGCCACTTTCACGCCGGTACGCAGGCCCGGATCGAGGCCCATCGTCGCGCGCAGGCCCGCAGGTGCGGCCATCAGCAGGTCGTGCAGGTTACGGGCGAAGACGTTAATCGCTTCGTCTTCCGCACGTTCACGCACGGTACCCATCAGTTCGGTTTCCAGGTGCATCAGCACCTTGATGCGCCACGTCCAGCTCACCACGCCTTTGCGCCAGCTATCCGCTGGGGCGTTGTTCAGGCGCAGGCCAAGGTGGTCGATAATAATCTGTTCGCCGTGGCTCTCTTTCGGCGGCTCGTCGAACTGCGGGTCGGCATTCAGCGAGAGTTGCAGGATGCCTTCGTTGCGGCCTCGGAACATCGCCAGCGCGCGGTGAGACGGTACGGTAGAAATCGGTTCGTGATGGTCGAAGTAGTCGCGGAATTTCGCGCCTTCTTCCTCTTTACCTGCCACCACGGTCGCCACGATATGGGCGTTTTTCCACAGATAATCACGCACTTTCGCCAACAGGCCCGCGTCTTCAGCAAAACGCTCCATCAGGATATAGCGCGCGCCATCCAGCGCGGCTTTGGTGTCCGCTACGCCTTTGTCGGCATCGATAAATTTGGCGGCTTCCGTCTCCGGGTCATGGGACGGTTCGTTCCACAGCAGCTCAGCCAGCGGCTCCAGCCCGGCTTCAATGGCGATTTGCCCGCGCGTGCGACGTTTTTGTTTATACGGAAGGTAAAGGTCTTCAAGCTCGGTTTTGCTGAGGGTGCCGTTAATGGCTTTTTCCAGCGACTCGGTCAGTTTACCTTGCTCGCTGATGGACTTAAGAATGGTCTGGCGACGATCTTCCAGTTCACGCAAATAGCCCAGTCGGGATTCCAGATTACGCAACTGCGTGTCATCCAGACCGCCGGTGACTTCCTTACGATAACGTGCAATAAACGGCACGGTATTCCCATCATCAAGCAGGCGAACGGCGGCTTCCACCTGTTCTGCGCGTGCCTGAAGTTCACCCGCAATAATGCGGCAGAGCGAATCATTCATCATGGTGTTGTCATCTGTTGGGTCGAAAAAATCAGGGGATAGTTATACGGATTGACCGGCAAAAATGCCAGTCGCCACCGTATTCTCTCGGATTGTTCCGGGCGCGCTACTTCACATATTCGATCTCATTGATGTACCAGCTCGCTTCACCGGCAGGGGTCTGCACCACAGCCAGGTCGCCCACCTCTTTTTTCAGCAGGCCGCGCGCCATCGGCGAATCAATTGAGATGTAGTCGTTACGGCCAAAAATTTCATCGTAGCCGACAATGCGAAAGCGCTTCACATCGCCGTCGTCGTTTTCAATCTCCACCCACGCGCCAAAGAAGACTTTGCCTTCCTGCTGCGGGGAATAATCGACAATCTTCAGGTTTTCCAGACATTTGGTGAGATAACGCACGCGGCGGTCGATTTCACGCAGGCGCTTTTTGTTGTACTGGTAATCGGCATTTTCACTGCGATCGCCCAGACTTGCAGCCCAGGTGACTTTTTTGGTGACTTCCGGGCGTTCCTCGCGCCAGAGGTAATCCATCTCTTTTTTCAGTTTTTCATACCCTTCACGGGTAATTAAAGGCGTTTTCATCCGCGTTTCCTGCCTTCTGCTGGCCTGTTGGAAAGCACAAAAGAGTCCAACAGGATGAATAATGTGTCTTATGATTAAATGTATACTTAAGCCGCTGTAAAATATGCTTTGTAACAATTTAGCCTGGAATTTATACCAGATTTAACTGGTGACCGGCTTACGCTTTTTTAAGAATACGCACTGATAATTGTTGCGAACCTTTGGGAGTAAAAACAATGCAAGAGAATTATAAGATTCTGGTGGTCGATGACGACATGCGCCTGCGTGCGCTGCTTGAACGTTATCTGACCGAGCAGGGTTTCCAGGTTCGAAGTGTAGCCAACGCCGAACAGATGGATCGTCTGCTAACCCGCGAATCCTTCCATCTTATGGTACTGGATTTAATGCTGCCAGGCGAAGACGGTTTGTCCATCTGCCGCCGTCTGCGTAGCCAAAGCAACCCAATGCCGATCATCATGGTGACGGCGAAGGGCGAAGAAGTTGACCGTATCGTCGGCCTGGAAATCGGCGCTGACGACTACATTCCAAAACCGTTCAACCCGCGTGAACTGTTGGCCCGTATTCGTGCGGTGCTGCGTCGTCAGGCGAACGAACTGCCGGGCGCGCCTTCTCAGGAAGAGGCGGTGATTGCCTTCGGTAAGTTCAAGCTGAACCTCGGTACGCGTGAAATGTTCCGTGAAGATGAGCCGATGCCGCTGACCAGTGGGGAATTTGCGGTACTCAAAGCGCTGGTGAGCCACCCGCGTGAACCGCTCTCCCGCGATAAACTGATGAACCTGGCGCGCGGTCGCGAATATTCCGCGATGGAACGTTCCATTGACGTACAGATCTCCCGTCTGCGCCGCATGGTGGAAGAAGATCCGGCCCATCCACGCTATATCCAGACCGTTTGGGGCCTGGGGTACGTCTTTGTCCCGGACGGTTCTAAGGCATGAGGCGATTGCGCTTCTCACCGCGAAGTTCGTTTGCCCGCACGTTATTACTGATCGTCACCTTGCTGTTTGTCAGCCTGGTGACAACCTATCTTGTGGTGCTGAACTTCGCGATTTTGCCAAGCCTCCAGCAGTTTAATAAGGTCCTCGCCTACGAAGTCCGTATGCTGATGACCGATAAACTTGAGCTGGAGGACGGTACGCAGCTGGTAGTGCCGCCTGCGTTCCGCCGCGAAATTTACCGCGAACTTGGCATCTCGCTCTATTCCGATGAAGCGGCGGAAGAGGCGGGGCTGCGCTGGGCGCAGCATTACGAATTTTTAAGCCAGCAGATGGCAACACAGCTTGGTGGCCCGACGGAAGTGCGCGTCGAGGTGAACAAAAGCTCGCCTGTCGTCTGGCTGAAAACCTGGTTGTCTCCCAACATCTGGGTGCGCGTTCCCCTCACTGAAATTCATCAGGGCGATTTCTCGCCACTGTTCCGTTACACACTCGCGATCATGCTGCTGGCTATAGGCGGTGCGTGGCTGTTTATCCGCATCCAAAACCGCCCCTTAGTTGACCTCGAACATGCCGCGCTACAGGTCGGTAAAGGCATGATCCCGCCGCCGCTGCGCGAATATGGCGCGTCGGAAGTGCGTTCGGTGACCCGTGCGTTTAACCATATGGCCGCAGGCGTGAAGCAACTGGCCGATGACCGCACCTTGCTGATGGCGGGCGTCAGCCACGACCTGCGTACGCCGCTTACCCGTATTCGCCTGGCAACAGAGATGATGGGCGAGCAGGACGGGTATCTGGCGGAATCGATCAACAAAGACATCGAAGAGTGCAACGCGATCATCGAACAATTCATCGACTACCTGCGCACCGGGCAGGAGATGCCGATGGAGATGGCAGATCTTAATGCGGTACTGGGCGAAGTGATCGCCGCTGAAAGTGGTTATGAGCGCGAGATTGAAACCGATCTCCAGGCTGGCGAAATTCTGCTGCGTATGCATCCGCTCTCCATCAAACGCGCGCTGGCCAATATGGTGGTGAACGCGGCGCGTTACGGTAATGGCTGGATCAAGGTCAGCAGCGGCAGCGAGCTCAACCGCGCGTGGTTCCAGGTTGAAGATAACGGGCCGGGAATTAAACCCGAGCAGCGCAAACATCTGTTCCAGCCGTTTGTGCGCGGTGACAGCGCCCGCAGCACCAGCGGCACGGGGCTCGGCCTGGCAATTGTGCAACGTATTATCGACAACCATAACGGCTTGCTGGAAATTGACACCAGCGAACGTGGCGGGCTGTTGATTCGCGCCTGGCTCCCGGTTCCGGTGGCGCATGTGCAGGGGCCGGTGAAAGAGAGTTAAAAGCACCCCCTCACCCTACCCCTCTCCCGCAGGGAGAGGGAACCGCTCGTGCTCGTTGTTTTTCCCCTCTCCCTGCGGGAGAGGGCCGGGGTGAGGGGGCTGTCGTAGGCCGAACAAGCGCAGCGCCCCCGGCAACAGGCGCTAAATCCTGGCCAAAAAAATCCCCCAACCTCACGGAAGGGGGATTTCATCATCTCACCAGACCGATTACAGCTTTGGCCCAGCGCTTACCAGCGCGGCGCCAGCCGGGGTATCGGTGTATTTCTCGAAGTTCTCGATAAACAGTTTCGCCAGCGCGGTGGCTTTTTCCTGCCACTGTTCCGGGGAACCGTAGGTGTTACGCGGGTCGAGAATATGCGTATCCACGCCCGGCAGTTCGGTTGGGATCTGCAAATCGAACATCGGCAGGGTGAAGGTTTCTGCGTTATCCAGCGAACCGTTCAGGATAGCGTCGATAATGGCGCGGGTATCTTTGATCGAGATACGTTTGCCGGTGCCGTTCCAGCCGGTGTTCACCAGGTACGCCTGCGCGCCAGAGGCTTTCATGCGTTTCACCAGCACTTCTGCATACTGCGTTGGGTGCAGCGACAGGAATGCCGCGCCGAAGCAGGAGGAGAAGGTTGGGGTCGGTTCGTTGACGCCACGCTCTGTACCGGCCAGTTTGGCGGTAAAGCCAGACAGGAAGTGGTACTGCGTCTGGTCAGCGGTCAGACGAGACACCGGCGGCAGTACGCCAAACGCATCCGCCGTCAGGAAGATAACTTTGGTGGCGTGGCCCGCTTTGGATACTGGCTTGACGATATTATCGATGTGATAAATCGGGTAAGAGACGCGGGTGTTTTCGGTTTTCGAGTTGTCGTCGAAATCGATGGTGCCATCGGCGCGTACCACCACGTTTTCCAGTAGCGCATCGCGGCGAATCGCGTTGTAGATTTCCGGTTCCGCTTCTTTGGAAAGCTTGATGGTTTTCGCGTAGCAACCGCCTTCGAAGTTGAAGACGCCATCGTCATCCCAGCCGTGTTCATCATCACCAATCAGGCGACGTTTCGGGTCAGTGGATAGCGTGGTTTTACCCGTACCGGAAAGGCCAAAGAAGACCGCCACATCACCTTTCTCACCGACGTTTGCCGAGCAGTGCATCGACGCGATACCCTTCAGCGGCAGCAGGTAGTTCATAATAGAGAACATCCCTTTCTTCATTTCGCCGCCGTACCAGGTGCCGCCAATCAACTGAATGCGCTCGGTCAGGTTAAAGGCAATGAAGTTTTCAGAGTTCAGACCCTGTTCTTTCCACTGCGGGTTGGTGCATTTCGCGCCGTTCATCACGATAAAGTCTGGCTTAAAGGTTGCCAGTTCTTCTTCGGTTGGGCGAATAAACATGTTTTTGACAAAGTGCGCCTGCCAGGCCACTTCGGTGATGAAGCGCACGGAAAGACGGGTATCTTCGTTCGCGCCACAGAAAGCGTCGATAATAAACAGACGCTTACCAGAAAGTTGTTTTGAAACGAGTCCTTTCAGGTGCTGCCAGGTTTCCTGAGAGAGCGGCTTGTTGTCGTTCTTTCCTTTGCCTTTATCAGACCACCAAACGGTATCACGGGTTGTATCGTCACGGACGATGTATTTATCTTTCGGTGAACGGCCGGTAAAGATACCGGTGTCGACGTTGATCGCACCAAGATTGGTCAGGACGCCACGCTCGTAACCTTCCAGGTTAGGATCAAGTTCTTCCTGATACAGCGTGTCGTAATCCGGATTGTAGACAATCTCCTGTGCGTCGTTGATACCATAAGCCTTGAGATCCTGCGGAGTTAAACCATTGCGCATTTCACTGCTCCTTAGCCAATTGTATTGCTACAAATTCTATGGGTATTTTAGGGGTGTTGACCGCGACCAGGCTCATAGATTTACGTATCCCGACAAAACGTCTACTTACGAATTCATTGTGACTCCTGTCACGAAGCGGCCCCGATTATGGCAGGAAAATGACTTGAATTGGGGTAAATGTTCTTAATTGGTTAAAAAATAGTTTAAAATACGATGTTTATGTGAATGTAATCGCATTTCTGAAAGAAAATTACGTAACCCTTTCATGGAAAAAATCGATTCACCTCGCTGAGCTCTTTTCCGAATTTCCACACTTTTTGAGCGTGATACCAGACGTAATGCGATAATCCCGCCTACTGCTCATTTGTGGATACCAACATGGATAACGTTGAACTCTCTCGCCCCACACGCTGGGGAATGATTGCCACTGGCCTGGTTCAGGGGCTGATGTGCTACCTGTTGATCACCTGGCTGGCACCGAAAAACAGCGGCTGGTTATTTTACGGCGTACCCGCAACGGTGGCGCTCCCGTCGACACTTCTTTTCACGGTTATTTCTTTCAGGCAAAAGCGCTTGTGGGGATGGCTGGCGCTGGTCTTTGTCGCCGTACTGGGAATGAGCGGTTGGATGAAGTGGCAAATCGACGGCGAGGTTGGCTGGCGAGCGAATAGCCTGCTCTGGGATTATGGCTGCTACCTGCTGCTGATGGCGATGCTGCTGTTGCCCTGGATACAGCAGAACCTGAATCCGCGCCAGGGAGTGACACGCTATGCCCGATTTTATGGATTAGCCTGGCATAACGCACTTACGTTGCTGGTGATATTTATCGCTAATGGCCTGACGTGGCTGGTGCTCTTACTGTGGAGTGAACTGTTTAAGATTGTCGGTATCTCGTTTTTTAAAACGCTCTTTTTTGACACCCAGTGGTTTATCTACCTTGCGCTGGGGCTGATTACGGCGCTGGCGGTGATTCTGGCGCGGACCCAGTCGCGGCTGGTAGGCGCTATTCAAAAACTGATGACACTCATCGCCACCGGCCTGCTGCCGCTGGTATCGCTGTTGACGCTATTGTTTATCGTTACGTTACCGTTTACCGGCCTGAGTGCCATTTCCCGCCACGTCTCTGCCGCAGGCCTGCTTTCGACGCTGGCATTCCTGCTGCTTTTGTTGATGGCGATTGTTCGCGATCCACAAAAAATATCGCTGCCGTTTACCGGTGCGCTGCGGTGCCTGATTAAAACGTCGCTTCTGGTCGCGCCGATCTATGTGCTGATTGCGGCGTGGGCGCTGTGGCTGCGCGTGAATCAATATGGCTGGACGCCCGGCCGCCTGCATGGCGTGCTGGTGGTGATGGTGCTGCTGGTATGGACGTTGGGATATTTCTTTAGCATTGTGCGACGTAACGGACAGAACCCGCTGGTGCTTCAGGGCAAGATCAACCAGGCTGTTTCGCTACTGGCGTTGGTGATTCTCGTGCTGCTCAATTCACCGGTGCTGGATAGCTGGCGTATCAGCGTGAACAGCCATATGGGACGTTATCACAGCGGTAAGATTACTGCTGAACAGGTCAGCCTCTATCTGCTCGACCACAGCGGTCGTACCGGGCGCGCCGCGCTGGTGTCGCTGAAAAACGATGCGGAGTATATGAAGGATGCTAAACGTAAGCGTGAATTACTGACGATGCTGGGCGGGAATCGCGATCAACTCTTTATGAAAGATCTGGCGGATAATGTTGTCTTAGCGCCAGGCACTTCCCAACCGGATGAGGCCTTCTGGCAAGTGGTGAATGAAGATCGTTATCGGTTTGCATCCTGTGGTGAAAAAAATGCCTGCTTACTGACGACCCAGGATTTAAATGATGATGGCCAGCCTGAACGCATACTTTTTTCTTTCGCAGGAGAGGGAAGCCTGATTTACGCATACGATCCGGCAAAAAAAGCCTGGGCTAATAAAGGCTCGGTGAAATTACCGAAAGGCATGACGGAAGAGCAGGTTTTGCGTGCGATGCGTGAAGGAAAAATTGGGACTAAAGCAAAATCATGGCGCGACTTGACGATTAATGGTGAAGCGCTGGAAACGTATTACAGCAACTGACAGGTCAAAAAAATGCCCGGTGGCGCTACGCTTACCGGGCCTACATATGGCATTTTTCAACGCCGGATAATTAATGCACCTGCGGATCTGCAGGAGAGGCGTTATTACGGATTTCCGCAATATCCATGGCGTTGAAAACGTAATGGCTGCCGCAGTAATCGCAGTGCATATCGATTTCGCCTTCATCGGCAAGGATGCTGTCAATTTCTTCATCCGGCAGCGTTTTCAGCGCGCCAGCGCAGCGCTCGCGGGAGCAGGTGCACTTGAACTCCACGTCCTGCGGGTCGTAAATCGTCACTTCTTCTTCGTGATACAGACGCCACAACACATCGTTCGCCGGCAGGGTGAACAGCTCTTCGCCTTTGATGGTCTCTGTCAGCGCCGCCAGGTGATCGAAATCATCACGCTGGGCGTCCTGCGCTGGCATCACCTGCAACAGCATACCGCCCGCCGCAGGCTTACCGTTCGCTTCGCCGGTGCGGATAAACAGACGCGTCGGCAGCTGTTCAGAGCGCTGGAAGTAATCTTCCAGACATTCGGCCAGCGTATCGCCTTCCAGACCCACCACACCCTGATAGCGCTCGCCTTCTTCCGGCGTGATGGTGATGACAAGATAACCATTCCCCACCAGCGCTTTCAGGTCAGCATCGGCAGGAATATCGCCCTGCACGCGCGCCACGCCGCGCAGCTGCTGCTGGTTATTGCCGTTGATCACAGCCAGCGTCATCGGGCCGTCGCCCTGCAACTGAACGGTAATATCGCCAGCGAACTTCAGCGTTGCGGTCAGCAGGCTGGTGGCGACCAGCAGCTCGGCCAGCACGTTTTTCACCGGCTGCGGGTAGTCGTGGTTCGCGAGGATCTGTTCGAGGGTGTCTGATACGGTGACCAGTTCGCCACGGACGGCATAGTTTTCAAACAGATAGCGATGTAATTGATCGTGTTGAGTCATAATTTTCTCTCTTGAGGCGCCAGTCACTCGCTGTCGCCATATTTAAATCTCATCAGGTCGCGGCGCTCTTTTTTATCCGGACGTCGGTCCGGATGCGGCATCGTCAGCGCGTTGAGTTTACGTGCCAGCGCGACTTTCTCGCGCTTCTCAATGCTTTCAGCCGTCTCTTCATAAAGCAGCATGGCTTCGCTGGCCGGGCGGCGTTGCTCGGTAATGCTTTTCACCACGACGGTACGTTCGTCGTTGCCCTGGCGTAAGGTGAGCAGGGCGTTGAGTTCGACTATCTTGCTGGGCTTGCTGCGCTGCCCGTTATAGTGAACCTTGCCGCCGTCAACCATCTCCCTCGCCAGCGCCCGGGTTTTATAGAAACGCGCGGCCCATAACCATTTATCCAGCCGAACGCCCGCTACGGACTTCTCTTTCATGGTCACTCCTTCACTTGAGTGAGGGGATCAGACGACGGTAATCATTCAGGGCGGGATGACGTAAATAGCTTTTATCCGCCAGACCGGAGTCCGGGTTAGTGACGCCTAAACAGTAGCGAATGCCAAATGTCGCCGCCGCGTCCAGAATCGCTTCGCTATCGTCGATAAACAGCGTGCGCTCCGCTTTCAGCCCTGTATGTTCCGCTACCGCCTGCCACAACCGCTGATCCTCTTTCGGATAACCAAATGTGTGGGTGGAAAGTAATAAATCAAGGTGTGCATCAAGACCGGTATGCTCCAGCTTGACGGAAAGATTGTACGGATGCGCGTTCGTCAGCAGAATGCCCCGCTTACCGCTCGCCTGTAAGGCATTGAGAAATGGCACAGTATCATCACGCAGCGCCGCACGTGGCCCCTGCTCGCGGGTCATCGCACAAATATCCAAACCCAGCCGGTCGCTCCAGTAATCAAGACAGTACCAGTTTAGCGTATGCTGCACATCGTGGTACTCCTGGCGCAGCGCGTCGCGCGCTTCCTGCGGCGTCAGGCCCTTCTGGCTGCCGTAGGTCTCAGGCACAAGCGTTTGCCAGAAGTAATTATCGAATGCGAGGTCGAGCAGCGTACCATCCATATCCAGCAGGACGGTATCGACGTCCTGCCAGGCGATGTCAAAATGCATGAGGAGCCTCCAGCCATAGAATTGCGCGACAGGTTAGCACAACCTGCCGCTTTGCTTCATGCCGGATGGGATCAATGATGCGGCATATTTTGCTCATAATCCTCAGGGTTGGAGAGCAAAACGGGGTTGGTGCAGCTTTCGTAATATTTCTGAATTTCGGCCAAACGCTCGCGATGACGCTGATAACGGCGCAGCGCCTGAATACCGTTGTAGACGGCGCAGATAATCATCGTAATCATCAGCAGGGTGGTCGCCAGATAGCGCCACAAGCCGCTGCTGTCCGGCATGCGGTGCAGGTTTACATGCTGCGTGCCGTTGGCGTCGGTAAAGATATTGGTGACGATGCCTTCCGCGTGGAACGGAGTGTGCATCAGCATACCCGCCAGACGCTGGAACTCGCTCCATTGCTGATGTGCCGGGAAGTCATACAGGCTCATCGTCGGATAAGGTTGAGTAACGAGATCGCTGCCTTCATCACTGGTGATAAGAAAACCACCAGGTGCCGGGCTGTTCAGGGCCTGTGCCGCGCGCGCGGTTTCCCGCAGAATAAACGGCGCGGTGGAGGTATCAACCAGGTTATCGAGCGACTCGGCGCTGACCGGGCGTAACAGCACATTCACGCCGTCCAGACGCCCCGAATTGGCGCGCTTGACCAGTGTTTCCCAATCGCGCGTGTTTCCAAGGTTTACTAGGGCATTTTTAAGACGCGAACACTCGTCCGCCGTCGAGCACAGATCTTTTGTTTTCAGCACGATATCGGCGAAGTCATCCAGCAGCACCATGCCTGATTTTTGAATCGCTGAGCGTAGCGCCGGGCTGACGCGAGAGTTGTCATCCGGCGTTGGGTGCAACTGACGGTTCACTGCCTGCACCAGCGCCGTGGCTTTGTTGACGATATCAGACTCTGGTAGCGGCAGGCGCGGCGCGTTATTCCAGATAATTTGCGAGCAATCGAACGGCAGGAAAGGTGAACTCTCCTGTGCCGTCCAGGTACCGGGCGAATGAATATTACACATCCCGGTGCCCTGAAGCTGTAGCGTATCGCCTACACGCACGCCTGCTTTAGCGAGCTGATCGACGGTGGTGGCTTCAATCACCTGCGCGCCTTTCAGCCAGGAGAGCGTGAATTTAAACGGCATGTTGAGCGGCACGCTCACCCACAGCATCACCACCACCAGCAACGCGCCACCGGCAATGACGGCGCTACGCAACCAGTGCTGAAGCGGGAAGTTTTTGACCTCATCGTGCAGCGACAGGAAACGTCCCTGACGCACTACATGCCTGTCGAGATAGATATCAATATCGGTTTGCTGACCAAGATCCTGCGCGACAAACGGCTGCCAGTGACGCGGGTAGATCAGGTCAATAATGCCGAGTGAAATATTATTTATATGTTCCTGATCGTTTTCGCCAAACAAACCCCAGCGTTTTGGCGTGCCGCGCAGGCAGTGAATTTCACGCAGCGACGTTTTGGTGGGCGGTGCAAACAGGCCCCACACGCCCGCCAGCAGCAGCAAAACGCCACCGCCAAGCAGCCAGGGCGTAAAGACGCCGGGCAGGACGAGGCTGCAATAGAAAAGGACGAATGCGCCAACGATCAGCAGCGCTTCCCGCAGCCCGTCCGGGCGGCTTAGTGCGTACTCTTCATGCGTCTCCTGACGAATGTTGAGTAGTTCGATCTGTTCGCTCTCTTCGCCGCGAATAGACGCCTGCGTCGAGGTGGGGGATTCCAGCGCCTTGCGCTGGCCTTCAAGGGTGTACTCTTTCAGCGAATAACCGTTGAGGGCAATCACCAGCGGAATATCATCGGTGACGATAAGTTCGATGCTGTTTTCGTCATTGATGTGCTGCTCCCAGAATGGCGGCAGATGAACTTCGATGGAGTCGAGGAAATAGCGCCATTTATTGGGATCGTCGGTCGTGATGCCGTAGCGGGTAATGGCGCGGGTCAGGGTGAAAACGGTATTGCTTTGCGCATTTAACGAGATAAGCGCCGGGGCGACCGTGGAACCCGATGCGGGGATCTGCTGACTCTGGTTGAGATCTTCAAGATAGTTCTCAATGCCGCGACGCTCATCGTCGGTTAATTTGCGCGTGGTCGCGCCAGGGAATGCATGCAGCCAGGGTAAACGGCGTCGCTTTGCGCGCAGGCGAATAAACCAGCCCGCCAGTAAGGCACAGACCAGAATTGCCGCGGTAAAGAGAGTCAATGTGCCCATGCTATTGCCATTATCCTTATTTTTGTCGGTCGCTTCATTCGTCTTTTTTATTATTCACTTTTAATACGAATGACCCAGGTCTTAAAAGATTTGTTGCACACTATCGTAACTCGCGAGGATAACAAACCCCTCTTGCGGCGAATATCAGCAAATTCTCAAATTTGTTTCAACTTCTTGACTTTTTGGAACAAATGAGGGTTGTTAAAAACAATAGTTACGAAAATGTAAATAGCAGCCATTTTAAATTGCCGGAATGCGCCTCCTGGCTCACAATGACAACAGTCATCACAGCAAAGAACGGTCCAATGAGTAAACCATTACAAAAACCCACGATTCTCCATGTTGAAACGGTCGCGCGCTCCCGTTTGTTTAATGTTGAAAGCGTAGATCTGGAGTTTAGTAACGGAGTACGCCGCGTTTATGAACGCATGAAACCGTCGTCGCGTGAAGCCGTCATGATTGTGCCGGTGGTGGACGATCACTTAATTCTCATCCGTGAGTATGCAGTGGGTACTGAATCCTATGAGCTGGGGTTCTCAAAAGGGCTCATCGACCCGGGTGAAACCGTCTTTGAAGCGGCTAACCGCGAGCTGAAAGAAGAGGTAGGGTTCGGGGCCAACAACCTGACCTTCCTGAAACAGCTCAGTATGGCGCCGTCTTACTTCTCCAGTAAGATGAATATCGTGGTGGCGGAAGACCTCTATCCCGAATCGCTGGAAGGCGATGAACCGGAACCGCTGCCGCAGGTGCGCTGGCCTATCGCCAATATGATGGAACTGCTTGAAGAGCCGGATTTCAACGAAGCCCGTAATGTGAGCGCGCTGTTTTTAGTGCGGGAATGGCTGAAGGGGCAGGGCAGGGTTTAAAGAGATTAGCCGGGTGGCGCTTCGCTTACCCGGCCTACAATTCATAGTGCTTGTAGGCCTGATAAGCAAAGCGCCATCAGGCAATTTTCGGGGCCGTCAGAACAATTCCTGCGATTCCCCGTTATCAATAATCTCCGTTCCCACCTCGCGAATCGACTGATGCGTCGGTTGGGTGCCTTCGATAAAGTATTCGGCACGGCTGTTGCCGCCGCTGGCCAACTGGCCGGTGCTGCGGTCGATATTGATAGTGACGATACCCGGCGGCGGCGTTAACGGCTGTTCCGGCACTCCGGCCAGAATGGCTTTCATAAACGCATCCCACGCAGGCTGCGCGCTTTTCGCACCGCCTTCGTAACCGGAAATCTGATCTTTAATCGCGCCAGAAGCAGACGTTCTGCCGAGATCGCGGCGGTGATCGTCAAAGCCAATCCACACTGAAGTCACCGCACCTGGGCCGTAACCTGAGAACCACGCATCTTTCGAGCTGTTGGTGGTCCCGGTTTTACCGCCGATATCGTGACGTTGCAGATCGCGACCCGCGCGCCAGCCGGTACCCTGCCAGCCGGGCTCGCCGAAGATGTTAGTATTCAGCGCGCTCTTAATCAGGAACGATAACGGCGTGTTGATCACGTGTGGGGCATACTCCTGCGCGCCGGTCTGTGCCACCAGCGACTGATTAGCTTGTTCAAGCTGTGGCATCGGTACGCTGGCATTCTGCGGTGTTTGTGATGCGGCGACATCCTCAACGTTTTTGTTTTCCAGCACGTCGGATTTCTGCGTTTCGCCGTAAATCACCGGAATATCACATTCCGGACAGGCGATTTTCGGTTTCGCTTCAAAAATCACGCCGCCCTGATCGTTCTCAATCTTGCTGATAAAGTACGGGTCAACCAGGAAACCGCCGTTCGCCATTACGGCGTAGCCGCGCGCGACCTGTAGCGGAGTGAATGACGGCGAGCCCAGCGCCAGTGATTCTGTGCGAACGATGTTCTCCGACGGGAAGCCAAAGCGCTGGAGATACTCCGCCGCATAATCGACGCCCATCGCACGCATGGCGCGTACCATCACCACGTTTTTCGACTGACCTAAACCCTGACGCAGGCGAATCGGGCCCGCGTACTCGTTCGGGGAGTTCTTCGGACGCCAGTCTGAACCGGCCCCGGCATCCCAGCGGGAAATCGGCACGTCATTCAGGATGCTGGCAAGCGTTAAGCCTTTGTCCATTGCCGCCGTGTACAGGAACGGCTTGATGTTGGAGCCCACCTGACGCAGCGCCTGCGTGGCGCGGTTAAATTTGCTTTGGTTGAAATCGAAGCCGCCGACCAGCGCGATGATCGCGCCATTCTGCGGATTGATGGAAACCAGCGCCGAGTTCACATCCGGCACCTGCGACAGCCACCAGTTTTCGCCAACCTGACGCACCCAAATCTGCTGCCCGGCCTGAACGACTTCGCTAACGCGACGCGGGGTTGGCCCCTGTGATGTATCTGAACGCCAGGCGCGCGCCCAGCGAACGCCTTCCATTGTCAGGGAGACAGAACTGCCATCAGCCAGCTGTGCGGTCGCTTCCGTTGCGCTGGCTGACATTACCACCGCCGGACGCAGCGGCCCGTAAGTCGGCAGCGCTTTCAGGGAATCGGTAATTTTTTTGCTGTCCCACGGCGTCTCGCCCACTTTCCACAGCACATTAGACGGGCCGCGATAACCGTGGCGCATATCGTAATCCATCACGTTGGTCCGCACGGCCAACTGCGCGGCCTGCTGGTTTTTACGTGTGATGGTGGTGTAAACGCGGTAGCCGTCTTCATACGCCTGCTCGCCGTAGCGTTTCACCATCTCCTGGCGCACCATTTCGGTCAGATACGGGGCAGAGAAGGCTATTTCCGGGGCATGGTAGTCGGCATCTATCGGCTGATTACGTGCCTGATCGTACTGTGCCTGAGTGATATACCCCTCGTTCAGCATGCGCGACAGCACCACGTTACGACGGGCCGTGGCGCGATCCATAGAATAGAGCGGGTTGAAGGTGGAAGGCGCTTTCGGCAAGCCGGCGATCACCGCCATTTCGCTCAGGCTCAGTTGATCGATGGATTTACCGAAGTAAACATGCGCCGCAGCGCCCACACCGTACGCACGGTAGCCGAGGTAGATTTTGTTCAGATAGAGTTCGAGGATCTCATCTTTGCTCAGCAACTGCTCGATGCGAATGGCCAGGAACACTTCCTTTATTTTACGCATCAGCGTCTTTTCAGGGCTGAGGAAGAAGTTACGCGCCAACTGCTGGGTGATGGTACTCGCCCCCTGCGACGCGTGGCCGGAGAACAGCGCGACGCTGGCGGCACGGAAAATCCCCACCGGATCAACCCCGTGGTGCTCGTAGAAACGGCTGTCTTCCGTGGCAATAAACGCCTTCACCAGCTCAGGCGGCATTTGACTGAGGGTGACCGGAATACGCCGTTTTTCGCCATATTGGGCGATCAGCTCGCCATCTGCGCTGTAAACCTGCATTGGAATTTGCAGACGCACGTCTCTGAGCGTCGCAACATCAGGAAGCTGGGGCTCAATATACTTGTAGAGGCCATAAACCGAGCCTGCTCCCAGCAGAATGCAACAGACTGCAAGGATTAATAAATACTTTACGAACTTCACCGGAGATTTCCCATTTAGTTTCATTTGGGCAGTTTATAAACAAACGCGCGGTAGTATAAAGGCAAGCCAGATGCATTGATATAGCCGTCACCATGATGGCGTTTAAGGGATATCACGAAATGGCTTTCGGATGCTGGCAAATAGGTCTTCACATTCAACAGGATAAAATTGCGGCCCTTGCGCTCCAGCGCGTGCGCGGCGGCTGGGCGCTGCGACGCTGGTGGCTTCTGCCGCTTCCTGCTGATTTCTCCACATTTTCACCCTCACAGGCGGAAAACGCGCTGGTGGCGGTCCTCTCGGCCTGGCGGCGCGAGCTTCCGTGGCAGCATGCGGTTAGCCTGGCGTTTCCGGCGTATCGCACCTTACAAAAAACGTTGCCGCAGGCGTCGATGACGCTACGTGACAGTGAGCAGGCGCAGTGGATCGCCGGCGCGATGGCGCAACAGGTGGCGATGGAGCCTTCTGCCCTCTGTTTTGATTATCAGCCAAACATGCAGGCAGAAGGCTGGAGCGTCACTGCGGCTCAGCGTAAGGATGTTGAACCGTTGCAGCGCGTCGCGCGCGCGCTTCGCCTGCATGTGACGGCGATTACGCCTGACGCCTGTGCGCTGCGCCACTTTCTTCCCTGGCTTTCCCACGGGGCGAGCGCGCTGGCATGGCAGGACGATGCGCATTGGCTGTGGGCCAGCGCAGCAGGCTGGGGAAGCGTGTTGCGGTCTGAAGCGTCCTCGTTGCATCAACTTAGCACGCGACTGTCTATGCCTGAACTGATGTGCTGTACCGCGCAGGCTGAAGGCACTCCTCGCTTCGATCCCTGGAGTGTTATTGGGCAGATTCAGCCGCCGTTGCCCGCCGACAGCGATGCGTTTGCCATCGCCATTGGCCTGGCGCTGGGAGCTCATAAATGAGTGCGTCGGTTAACTTTCTGCCCTGGCGACAATCTCGTCAGCGAAAACGGCTCCGTCTTGCATGCCTCATCGTGACTGGCGTCGTGCTGGCGCTTCTGGTGGCTGGGGCAAGCAGGCAGGTGGAATCGCGCCTGCAAGAAGCGTTGCTGGTTTGCCGCATTGATGCCGAACGTCAGTTGATTCGCGCACTAACCCAGCGCGAAGAGCACTTCAGGCAACAGTTGGAGGAGCGCGCGCTGTTGCAGCGTCAACAGGCCACGCGGCAGCAAACGTTCGCCTGGCAGGCACGGCTGGTGGAGCTTGCCGAACAGTTGCCCGCGCAGGCGTGGCTGACCGGCCTGAGCTACCAGAAAGACGTTCTTTCGCTTTCCGGCGTGCTGGCGCGTTTTTCCGCCCTCCATTCTCTTGATGAGCAGATGCAGCGTATCGACGGTTTCGGGCCTGCCATTGCCGGAAAAATGGCGCGCGATAAAGACGGACGCTGGCTGTTCCACTATCAGATGAAAAGGAGAGTTGCCGATGTTGCGCCCTGAACGCTGGCATGTCGGGCTTGCTGGTTTGCTGTTGATGGCGGTGGGTGGTGTGGCGTTTCTGCTGCAATCTGCATCTGCTCCGCAGAACGCCGCGTGGGAGCAACAGCAGAGACTGCGCATCGCCCGCTGGCAGAGCGTGATGCCGCTACAGGCGGCGCTGAACATTACCGCTGACACCACTCTGGCGGCGACTAAACCCTTTTCCCCTGTCGATTTTCAACGTCCAGGGGCTGAGTTGATGAGCTGGACACCTGCCGGGCGGGGCGGTGAGCTGGTGTTGGAAACGGAATGGGAGCAGGTGCCATCGGTGTTTATGCTTCTGGCTGAACGGGGAATGCGATTATCGGCATTCACTCTTCAGGCTGGCGAGACGCGGCATGTGCTGACGCTGCAACTGGAGGGCATCGATGCAGAATAATTTACACGGCGCGCTAATGCTGTTCCTCCCGTTGCTGCTGGGTATGCGCGACCCCTTTTTGCCGGTAGACGATCCCTGTCGAACCGTGCAGCTCAGCCAGTTGCAGTACGCGGGCAATATTGATAGCGGGCAACGACAGATTGCATTTTTGCGTGATGAAAAAGGTAAGTGGCAGCGGGTAGAGCGAGAAGATGCCCCCCTGCCAGGCTGGCGTATTACGGCGATCGCGACGGAAAGCCTGACGATGGAGACGGGTGAAGCCTGCGAACCGTCGCAGTGGCGAATCATTAAAGGAGAAACAGAGCATGAAAAAAAGGATAAGCCTGCTGGCGCTGTTACTGCTGCCGCTGCTGGCCGCCAGTAAAAATGTGTCGCTGGTTGTCGATGAGGTGCCGGTGGCGCAGGTGCTGCAAAGCCTGGCCGATCTGGAGCAGCGCAATATGGTGATTGCGCCCGATGTGCAGGGCACGCTGTCGTTGCAGCTGAAAAATGTGCCGTGGAAGCAGGCGCTTCAAACCGTGTTAACCAGCAGCGGTTTAACCATGACCCAGCAAGGCAGCGTTATCGCCATTCATTCGCAGGCCTGGCAGGAAGCTCGTCAGCAGCGTGCGCAGGCCGAGCAGGAAAAACGCCAGCAGGCGCTTCCGCTAAAAAGCCGCAGCATCGTGCTGTATCACGCGGATGCAGCGGAACTCGCCAAAGCCGGGGAAAAGTTGTTGAGCCCACGTGGTACCCTTACCGTCGACAAACGCACTAATCGGCTCATTCTGCGTGACGATGAAAATCATCTGCCACTGTTTGATAGCTGGGCCAGCGAAATGGATATTCCTGTGGGCCAGGTTGAGCTGGCGGCGCACATCGTTACCATTAATGAAAAGAGCCTGCGCGAGCTTGGCGTGAAGTGGACGCTGGCGGATGCAGCCAATCCGCCGGGGCTGGGCAAAGTGACCACCCTCAGTAGCGACTTGTCCGTGGCGGATGCGACCACCCGCGCGGGGTTTAACATTGGCCGCATTAATGGCCGCCTGCTGGAGCTGGAACTCTCTGCGCTGGAACAAAAGCAGCAACTGGAAATTATCGCCAGCCCACGTTTACTGGCTTCGCACCTACAGCCTGCCAGCATCAAACAAGGGAGCGAAATTCCGTATCAGGTCTCCAGCGGCGAAAGCGGCGCGACCTCGGTAGAATTTAAAGAGGCGGTGCTGGGGATGGAAGTGACCCCTACAGTGCTACAGAAAAACCGTGTGCGCCTGAAACTGCACATCAGTGAGAATATGCCAGGGCAGGTACTGCAACAGGCCGATGGCGAAGTGCTGGCTATCGACAAACAAGAGATAGAAACCCAGGTGGAAGTTCAGAGCGGCGAAACGCTGGCGCTGGGCGGAATATTCTCGCAAAAAAACAAAACCGCGCGGGATGGTATACCTTTATTGGGCGATATCCCGCTATTGGGCCAGCTTTTCCGCCATGACGGCAAAGATAATGAGCGACGAGAGCTGGTGGTATTTATCACACCACGGATCATTTCAGCTCGCTAATCACTGAAATTTCTTTACGAACTGGCGTCAGGTGTTTGACGTGAGACAGGATTTAGCATACAAGGAGTACCGATTTGAGCGTCGGCGCCTCTTTCCCGTCTCCTTTAAGACGGCAATTTATTCTGTTGCCAAACCAGCCGGAGTATTGAGATAATTTTCAGTCTGACTCTCGCAGTATCGCACAAGAGGTTTCAGTTCATGTCCGGCGACGCCAGAATGTTTGCGGCGCGGATTTATCATTAACGAATAGTCTTAGTAGTACCAAAAAAATGGCAGAGAAACGCAATATCTTTCTGGTTGGACCTATGGGTGCCGGCAAAAGCACTATTGGGCGCCAGTTAGCCCAACAGCTCAATATGGAATTTTACGATTCTGATCAAGAGATTGAGAAACGGACAGGCGCTGACGTGGGCTGGGTCTTTGATGTCGAAGGCGAAGAAGGTTTCCGTGACCGCGAAGAAAAGATCATCAACGAGCTGACCGAAAAGCAGGGCATTGTTCTGGCGACGGGTGGTGGCTCTGTTAAATCTCGCGAAACGCGTAATCGTCTCTCCGCCCGCGGTGTGGTGGTTTATCTCGAAACGACCATCGAAAAACAGCTGGCACGTACGCAGCGCGATAAAAAACGTCCGCTGTTGCAGGTTGATGCACCGCAGCGCGATGTCTTCGTGGCGTTGGCCGATGAGCGCAACCCGCTGTATGAAGAGATTGCCGACATCACTATCCGTACTGACGATCAGAGTGCAAAAGTGGTCGCGAACCAGATCATTCACATGCTGGAAAGCAACTGATACTGGGCAGCGAACACAGCGTCAGCGTAAAGCGTTTAAGCGAATATAAGTAACCAAGGTGGACGTCGCGTTATGGAGAGGCTTACTGTAACTCTCGGGGAACGTAGTTACCCGATAACCATCGCGGCTGGTTTGTTTAACGATCCAGCTTCCTTCTTACCGCTCAAGTCTGGCTGCCAGGTTATGCTGGTCACCAACGAAACGCTGGCGCCGCTCTATCTTGATAAGGTCCGTTCTGTGTTAGAACAGGCTGGCGTCAAGGTCGATAGCGTGATCCTTCCCGATGGCGAGAAGTACAAAAGCCTGGCCGTGATGGACACGGTCTTTACTGCACTCCTGCAAAAACCGCACGGTCGCGATACGACTCTGGTAGCCCTTGGCGGCGGCGTCATTGGCGATTTAACCGGGTTTGCGGCGGCGAGCTATCAGCGCGGCGTGCGCTTTATTCAGGTTCCTACCACGCTACTTTCGCAGGTAGATTCCTCGGTTGGCGGCAAAACAGCCGTAAACCATCCCCTTGGCAAGAATATGATTGGCGCGTTCTGGCAACCGGCTTCCGTGGTTGTCGATTTGAACTGCCTGAAAACCCTGCCTGCGCGTGAACTCTCTTCTGGACTCGCTGAGGTCATCAAATATGGCATTATCCTCGACGCGCCGTTCTTCGACTGGCTGGAAGAGAATATCGATGCCCTGATGGCCCTCGATGAGAAAGCCATGGCGTACTGCATTCGTCGCTGTTGCGAATTAAAAGCAGAAGTTGTCGCTGCGGACGAGCGCGAAACCGGCTTACGTGCTTTACTCAATCTTGGACATACATTTGGACATGCGATTGAAGCCGAGATGGGTTACGGTAACTGGCTTCACGGTGAAGCGGTTGCTGCTGGCATGGTCATGGCGGCGCATACCTCTGAACGCTTAGGTCAGTTTAAGCCGGAAGAGACACAGCGTATTATTGCGCTGCTCAAGCGCGCAAACCTGCCGGTCACGGGCCCGCAGGAGATGACGGCACAAGCCTATCTGCCGCATATGATGCGCGACAAAAAAGTTTTAGCTGGTGAGATGCGA
The DNA here is from genome assembly GCF_008369545.1 of Pseudocitrobacter sp. 73. Classification (NCBI taxonomy): domain Bacteria; kingdom Pseudomonadati; phylum Pseudomonadota; class Gammaproteobacteria; order Enterobacterales; family Enterobacteriaceae; genus Pseudocitrobacter; species Pseudocitrobacter sp. 73. The sequence goes on from NZ_VTZO01000016.1 coordinate 147,417, forward strand.
CTCGTCCTCCCGCTGGCAATCGGTAAAAGTGAAGTGCGCGGCGGTGTGCCGCATGATGTGGTTCTTGGCGCTATCGCTGATACTCAGCGGGCGCAACAATAAGAAAGGTCAAGCCGCGTTCGCGCGGCGTTTTATCTTCAGGTGAAGTGCAATAGTTGTGGGCGTGAGCCTTTTAGTGGGGTGTTAAATGGATGAATTTAAACCAGAAGACGAGCTGAAACCCGATCCCAGCGATCGTCGTACTGGTCGCTCTCGTCAATCTTCCGATCGTGACAATGAGCCGCAGATCAATTTTGATGATGTGGAGCTGGAAGCGGATGAGCGCCGTCCGGCCCGTAGCCGCAAGGCACGTGAAGATGTCGAGCCCGAAGATGAGCTGTATGACGACGAAGATGACGCAGAGGCGGAAGAAGTCGTTGAGCGTCGTCCGCGTAAACGTAAATCCCCACCGCGTAAACCGGCTTCCCGCCAGTACATTATGATGGGCGTCGGGATTCTGGTGCTGTTGCTGCTGATCGTTGGCATCGGCTCGGCGCTGAAGTCGCCGTCTTCCTCTTCCAGCGACCAGAGCGCGTCAGCGGAGAAAAATATCGATCTCTCCGGTGATGCTGCCGATCAGGCAAATGGCACGCAGCCTGCGCCAGGCACCACTCCCGCAGAACAGACCGCAGGCGCTAACCCGCAGCAGGACGTTTCTCTGCCGCCAATCTCTTCTACGCCGACTCAGGGTCAGCCAGCCGCAACGGCTGAAGGCCAGCAGCGTGTGGAAGTACAGGGCGATCTGAACAACGCACTGACTCAGCAGCAGGGCCAGGTTTACAACGTGGTTGTGAATTCCACGCTGCCAACCGAACCGGCTACCGTTGCGCCTGTTCGCCATGGCGCGTCTTCTCGCCCGGCGGCAACGGAAACGGCACCGCGCCAGCAGACGGCGGCTACGCGTCCTGAGCGTAAACAAGCTGTGATTGAACCGAAACCGCAGAGCAAACCGCAAACCACCGCGGCGGCGAAACCGGCTCCGGTGACAACGCCTAAACCAGTTGCTCAGCAGCCGAAACACACTGAAACCGCAGCCACGAGCACGCCAGCGAAAACGCCAGCCACCTCTACCGCTCCGGCGAAACCGGCTGCAACGGCAACCACCACGGCTCCTGCGGCAACATCGACGACGACTCCTGCGGCGACCACTGCACCGGCTGCCACTGCGGCAACCAGCGCTCCGGCAGCCAGCAGCGCGGCGAAATCCGCCGGTGATGTGAACTCACTGAAATCTGCGCCTGGCGGTCATTACACGCTGCAGCTCAGCTCCTCTTCCAACTACAACAATCTGAATGGTTGGGCGAAGAAAGAGAATCTGAAAGACTACGTGGTTTATCAGACCACACGTAATGGTCAGCCATGGTATGTGCTGGTAACAGGTGTTTACGCGTCTAAAGATGAAGCGAAACGCGCGGTCACCACGCTGCCTGCCGATGTTCAGGCAAAAAATCCGTGGGCGAAACCGTTGCATCAGGTGCAGTCTGATCTGAAGTAATGTGACGTGCTACAAGCGCAGGATGCTGTCGGAGCTTTCTCCACAGCCGGAGAAAGTGTAATTAGTTAGGCAGCATGAAAAAAAATCGCGCTTTTTTAAAATGGGCAGGGGGAAAGTTCCCCCTGCTCGAAGATATTAGACATCACTTGCCATCAGGTGACTGCCTGGTGGAGCCCTTCGTGGGCGCCGGGTCGGTATTTCTTAATACCGACTTTTCTCGTTATATCCTTGCTGATATCAACAGCGATCTTATCGAACTGTACAAGATTGTTAAAAACCAGCCTGATGACTATGTCGCCGAGGCGCGCAAGGTTTTTGCGCCTGAAACGAATAACGCCGATAGCTACTATGCGTTTCGCAGCGAATTTAACGCCAGCACGGATAAAATGCGCCGTGCGGTTCTCTTCTTGTACCTGAATCGCCACGGTTACAACGGCCTGTGCCGTTACAATTTGCGCGGCGAGTTCAACGTGCCGTTTGGCCGATACAAGAAGCCCTACTTCCCGGAAGCCGAACTGTACCATTTCGCCGAAAAAGCGCAGAACGCAGAGTTCTATTGCGAGTCGTATGAAGTGTGTATGGATCGCGCCCATCAGGCACAGAAAGCGGTAGTCTATTGCGATCCGCCATACGCGCCGCTCTCTGCAACGGCCAACTTTACGGCCTACCACACCAATAGCTTCAGCAGTGAACAGCAAAAGCTGCTGGCTGATAAAGCAGAAGAGCTGGTGGCGAAGCGTATTCCGGTACTGATTTCAAACCATCGCACACCCGAGACGGTGGCGTGGTATAACAACGCAGTACAGCACGTCGTAAAAGTGCGACGCAGCATTAGTCGCAACGGCGGCACGCGTAATAAGGTGGATGAGCTGCTGGCGTTGTATCGTCCGGCAGATAAAAAATAGTTTTTAGGAGATGCGGATGAAACAGTTTTTGATTGCCCCCTCAATTCTGTCGGCTGATTTTGCCCGCCTGGGTGAAGACACCGCCAACGCACTGGCAGCCGGTGCGGATGTGGTTCATTTCGATGTTATGGATAACCACTATGTGCCGAACCTGACCATCGGCCCGATGGTGCTGAAAGCCCTGCGCAAATACGGTATTACCGCGCCTATCGACGTTCACCTGATGGTGAAACCGGTTGATCGCATTGTTCCCGATTTTGCGGCAGCAGGCGCCAGCATTATTACCTTCCATCCCGAAGCCTCTGAGCACGTTGACCGCACGCTGCAGCTGATCAAAGAACACGGCTGTAAAGCGGGGCTGGTATTCAACCCGGCGACGCCGCTGAGCTATCTCGATTATGTAATGGATAAGCTGGACGTGATCCTGCTGATGTCGGTGAACCCAGGCTTTGGCGGCCAGTCCTTCATTCCTCACACCCTCGATAAACTGCGTGAGGTGCGCCGTCGCATTGACGAATCTGGCTATGATATCCGCCTGGAAGTGGACGGCGGGGTGAAGGTGAACAACATTGGCGAAATCGCTGCCGCCGGGGCAGATATGTTTGTCGCAGGCTCTGCGATTTTCGATCAGCCAGATTACAAAAAAGTGATAGATGAAATGCGCAGTGAACTGGCAAAGGTAAGTCATGGATAAATTGCAAAACCTCCGCGGCGTGGCCTTCGATCTCGACGGCACACTGGTGGATAGCGCGCCGGGGCTCACCGCGGCGGTAGATAGCGCGCTTTATGCGCTGGAACTCCCTGTCGCAGGCGAAGAACGCGTGGTGACCTGGATTGGCAACGGTGCTGATGTCCTGATGGAACGGGCGTTGGTCTGGTCTCGTCAGGAGCGAGCGACTCAACGAGCCGCCCAGGGGAAACCTTCCGTGGACCATGCGGATATTCCGCAGGATGAACAGCTGCGCGTGTTGCGTCGCCTGTTTGATCGCTACTACGCCGAGTTTGCCGAAGAAGGCAGTTTCCTCTTCCCGCATGTTGAACAGACGCTGGCGGCGCTGCATGACAAAGGCCTGCCGCTGGCGCTGGTGACCAACAAGCCGACGCCGTTCGTCGCGCCGCTGCTTGAGTCGCTGGGCATTGCGCGCTTCTTTAGCGTGGTGATTGGCGGCGATGACGTACAGAACAAGAAGCCGCATCCGGAGCCGCTGCTGCTGGTAGCGAAGCGTCTGGAAATTGAACCGGCTGAACTGTTGTTTGTGGGTGATTCACGCAACGATATTCAGGCGGCACAGGCGGCGGGCTGCTGCTCTGTGGGGCTGACCTACGGCTACAACTATGGCGAATCTATCGCGCTCAGCTCGCCCGATTATATCTTCGACCAGTTTAACGAACTCTTGCCCGCGCTCGGGCTTCCGCACAGTGAAAATCAGGAATTAGAAAATGACTAAGCCCATCGTTTTTAGTGGCGCACAGCCGTCAGGTGAATTGACCATTGGCAACTACATGGGTGCGCTGCGTCAGTGGGTAAACATGCAGGATGATTACCATTGCATCTACTGCATCGTTGACCAACACGCGATCACCGTGCGTCAGGACCCGCAGGCGCTGCGCAAAGCAACGTTAGATACCCTGGCGCTCTATCTGGCCTGCGGCATCGACCCGGAAAAAAGCACCATCTTCGTTCAGTCTCACGTGCCGGAACACGCGCAGCTGAGCTGGGCGTTGAACTGCTATACCTACTTCGGTGAACTGAGCCGCATGACCCAGTTTAAAGATAAATCCGCACGTTATGCGGAAAACATCAATGCCGGTCTGTTTGACTACCCGGTGCTGATGGCGGCAGACATCCTGCTGTATCAAACCAATCAGGTCCCGGTGGGTGAAGATCAGAAACAGCACCTGGAACTGAGCCGCGATATTGCCCAGCGCTTTAACGCCATTTACGGCGATATCTTTAAAGTGCCAGAGCCGTTCATTCCGAAATCCGGCGCGCGCGTGATGTCGCTGCTGGAGCCGACCAAAAAGATGTCCAAATCGGATGACAACCGCAACAACGTTATCGGCCTGCTGGAAGATCCGAAATCCGTCGTGAAGAAAATCAAACGCGCGATGACTGACTCGGAAGAGCCGCCGGTGGTGCGTTATGACGTGAAAGAGAAAGCGGGCGTTTCCAACCTGCTGGATATTCTCTCTGCCGTGACGGGCCAGAGCATTCCGGAGCTGGAAAAACACTTCGAAGGCAAAATGTACGGCCACCTGAAAGGCGAAGTGGCGGAAGCCGTTTCCGGCATGCTGACCGAGCTTCAGGAACGCTATCATCGCTTCCGTAACGATGAAGCGCTGCTCAACAAAATCATGAAAGAGGGCGCGGACAAAGCTAGCGCGCGCGCAGGGCAAACCCTGAAAGCGGTGTATGAAGCGATTGGTTTTGTCGGTAAGCCTTTATAATAAATGATTGAAGCCGGGAATATTCCCGGCTTTTAAATCATTGGTGCAGCAGCCAATCGGCAGCTCAAAATGCATTAATGATTTGAGAACCAGTTCAGCTTCTCGCGAAGCCCAACCACCCGGCCTACGATAATCAGTGCCGGGCTTTCCATCTGCTGCGCCAGTGCACCCAACTCAGACAGCGTACCGTCAACGACGCGCTGTTTAATGGCCGTACCGTTTTCCACAATCGCCACCGGCATCTCCGCCGACATACCGTGTTCAATCAGTTTTTCCTGGATGGTTGCTGCCTGATTCAGCCCCATGTAGAACACCAGCGTTTGTTTCTCTGCCGCCAGATTTTCCCAGTCCAGCTCACCACCGGTTTTCAGGTGGCCGGTGACCAGACGCACGCTTTGCGCATAGTCGCGGTGCGTGAGTGGGATACCCGAATACGCCGAGCAACCGGATGCCGCCGTAATACCCGGCACAACGGAGAAGGGGATTCCCGCATCACAGAGGGTTTCCAGTTCTTCACCCCCGCGCCCGAAGATAAACGGATCGCCGCCTTTCAGTCGCACCACGCGTTTCCCTTTCTGCGCTTCGCGCAGCAGGATCTGGTTGATCTCATCCTGCGGCACGCAGTGATAACCGGCACGTTTTCCGACGAAGATGCGGTCCGCGTCACGACGCACCAGATTCATAATGTCATCAGAGACCAGACGGTCATAAACCACCACATCCGCCTGCTGGATCTGTTGCAGCCCTTTGAGCGTCAATAAGCCCGCATCGCCCGGCCCGGCGCCAACCAGCACCACTTCACCGCGATGATCAAGCGGTTCGGTGAGCAGGTGTTCAGTGACCTGATTAATGGCAACGTTGTCCTGATTTGCCAGCGACTGGGCTAAACGGTCATGGCTGAACAGTTTTTCCCAGAAACGGCGGCGTTCAGCGATGGTGGAAAACTGCTTTTTCACCCGTGAACGTAGCTGGCCCGCGTAGTGTGCTACCTGGCCAAGATGCAACGGCAGCAGCGATTCCAGTTTTTCGCGCAGCAGACGCGCCAGCACCGGAGACGTGCCGCCGGAAGAGACCGCCACCATCAGCGGCGAGCGGTCGATAATCGACGGCATGATAAAACTGGCGGCTTTCGGGGCATCGACCACGTTGCAGAAAATGCGCCGCGCTTCCGCCGCTTCGCTGACCTGCTGATTCACCACATCGTTATCCGTGGCGGCAATCGCCAGCCAGCAGGTATCAAGCAGCGACGGAGCAAATTCGCCCTCAACCAGCGTCAACATACCTGCATCTTCCCATATCCTGAACTGAGGAACGTACTCCAGCGCGTTGACCGTCAAGCGAGCTCCTGCATCAAGCAGCAGACGCGCCTTGCGTTCAGCAACATCACCGCCGCCAACCAATAAACAGTCACGGTCGTGTAACTGGCAGAAGATAGGTAAGTGATCCACGGTGTAGCCTCTTAAATGGACAGAATCAGGGGGGGGATAATGGTGAGTAGAATAACAGCAGAAGCCGTATGAAACATACGACTTTTCCTGCTGTTACCTCTAAGAGGTCATAGGAGGAACCTATGACCTGTCACGTCAGGCTTTAAGCTGCACCTGGCCGTCTTTGACGCGGGCCTCAAAATGGGCGACAGAGTGGCTTTCATCTTCCATACACAGACCATCGCGCAGGCGGAAACGCTGTTTTTTCAGCGGGCTGGCGACCCATAAATCGCCCTGATGTTCTGCGATCAGGCCGCGAGATAACACGCTGGACTCAAAGAACGGGTCGATGTTGCTGATGGCGTAAACCTGGTCGTCAGCGTAGGGGCGGAAAATCGCCACCTGCTGGTCGCCCAGCAGGGCGCAAACGCCGGTTGCCGGCAAAATAGCGTCGATTTTGCAGATGTTTACCCACTGGCTCATGCGTTTTCCTCCACCATGGTGACCGGGATGCGTTCGTACGGCGTGGCCGGGCGATGCTGTTCACGTTCAGGCACAACCTGCACGTTCGGGTCACGCTGTTCGCTGTTGATAAAGTGTTTGAAACGCACCTGCGCCGCCGGGTTGTTGACGGTTTCAGTCCACTCGCAGGCGAAGGCCGCACGCAGACGGGCAATTTCAGATTCCAGATGTTCGTTCAGGCCCAGTTTGTCGTCGATAATCACGGCGCGCAGGTAGTCGATCCCGCCTTCCAGATTATCGAGCCACGGCGCGGTACGCGTCAGCTTATCGGCTGTGCGAATGTAGAACATCATGAAGCGGTCGAGGTATTTCACCAGCGTATCGCGATCGAGGTCAGCCGCCAGGAGGTCCGCGTGACGCGGTTTCATCCCGCCGTTACCGCAGACATACAGGTTCCAGCCTTTCTCGGTGGCGATGATGCCCACGTCTTTACCCTGCGCTTCCGCACATTCACGGGTACAGCCGGAGACGCCGAATTTCATTTTGTGCGGCGTGCGGATGCCTTTGTAGCGGTTTTCCAGCTCAACGCCGAAGCCCACGCTATCGCCTACGCCGTAGCGGCACCAGGTGCTGCCCACGCAGGTTTTCGCCATACGCAGCGCTTTCGCATATGCATGGCCGGTTTCGAAGCCAGCATCAATCAGCTGACGCCAGATTTCCGGCAGGTCGTCTTTTTGTGCGCCAAACAGGCCGATACGCTGAGAACCGGTGATTTTGGTGTACAGATTAAACTCACGCGCGATACGGCCCACGGCGACCAGCCCTTCCGGGGTGATTTCACCGCCCGCAGAGCGTGGGATAACGGAATAGGTCCCGTCTTTCTGGATATTCGCCAGGAAGTTGTCGTTGGTATCCTGCAATGGCGTATGTTCTGGTTTGAGAATGTACTCATTCCAGCAGGAGGCGAGCAGTGAACCGACAGTCGGTTTACACACTTCGCAGCCGTAGCCTTTCCCGTATTTTTGCAGCAGTTCGTCGAAGGATTTAATCCCTTCCACGCGGATGAGGTGATACAGCTCCTGGCGGGTAAAGGCGAAGTGTTCACACAGGTTGTTGTTTACTTCGATGCCCTGTTTTGACAGTTCCGCGTTCAGCACTTGCGTCACCAGCGGGATACAACCGCCGCAGCCGGTACCGGCTTTGGTTTCCGCTTTCAGTGCCGCAACGGTGTGGCAGCCACGGTTAATCGCCGCGACGAGGTCACCTTTGGTGACGTCGAAGCAGGAACAGATTTGTGCGCTGTCCGGCAGTTTATCGACGCCAATAGACGGTTTACCGCTGCCCGCATGTGCAGGAAGAATCAAGGAGTCCGGGTTTTCCGGCAGCTCAATCTTGTTCATCTCCAGCTGCAACAGGTTGCCGTAGTCGCTGGTGTCGCCCACCAGCACTGCGCCGAGCAGGTATTTGTTGTCTTCGCTGACGATCAGACGTTTGTAGACTTCTTTGCTTTCGTCGAGGTAAACGTAGCTGCGTGCCCCCGGTGTGCGGCCGTGCGCATCACCGATACCGCCGACATCAACGCCCAGCAGCTTCAGTTTGGCGCTGAGGTCTGCGCCCTGGAATGCGTTCTGCGTACCGAGGATATGGTCAACGGCGACCTGCGCCATTTTGTAGCCAGGCGCCACCAGGCCGTAAACACGGTTATTCCAGCTGGCACATTCACCGATAGCGTAGATATCCGGGTCGGAGGTCTGGCAGGTATCATTAATCACGATACCGCCGCGCTGCGCCACGGCCAGGCCGCATTGGGTCGCCAGTTTATCGCGCGGACGAATACCGGTAGAGAAGACGATAAAGTCGACTTCTAAATCGCTGCCGTCGGCAAAGCGCATGGTTTTGCGCGCTTCTTTGCCTTCCTGAACGATCTCTTTGGTGTTTTTGCTGGTGTGCACGCGCACGCCCATGCTTTCAATCTTACGACGCAACTGCTCGCCGCCCATCTGATCAAGCTGTTCAGCCATCAGCATGGGCGCGAACTCGATGACGTGGGTTTCTACGCCTAAACTTTTCAGTGCGCCAGCCGCTTCCAGGCCGAGCAGCCCGCCGCCAACCACCGCGCCGCGTTTGCTGCGACGTGCGCAGGATTCAATGGCGTTAAGATCTTCGATGGTACGATAAACAAAGCAGTCCTGCGTTTCAGAGCCCTTGATCGGTGGGACCCACGGGTACGAACCCGTCGCCATGATCAATTTGTCATAAAATACTGTACGACCGGCGCTGGAGTGGATCACCTTTTCCTGACGGTTAATGGTGATGGCGCGTTCGCCAATCAGCGCCTTAACGCCATGCTTCTCATAGTAACCTTCGCGCACCAGCGACAGCTCTTCCGCTGTATGATGAGAGAAGTAGGAAGAAAGGTGCACGCGGTCATAGGCTTTACGCGGTTCTTCACAGAACACGGTGATGTCGTAAAGGCTGGCGTCGGACTTATCGAGAAGATCCTCGATAAAGCGGTGGCCGACCATGCCGTTACCGATAATTGCGAGTCTGACTTTGCTCATTATTGCCTCGATTTCTTTTCTATTACTGCCTACCTTAACGATTCAGCTATGGCGATTATTGATACAAATCAAATACACCTTTGCCTACCACTTAATGGGTATATCACTGATTTGTCAGTATTTTTATAAGTTACGGAAAAGACACGCTTTTCCAGGTTGCTCTTTTTATGTACAAAATAGTGGTAAATGAACATTTCGTGCTGGTGAAAAAAACAGCGACTAAATTGGGAGAAAGGAATGACAACGCTACCGCTTCGCTTAATCCAGAATGTGCGTTTGCCGAATCAGGAAGGATGTTGGCAAATCGCGATAGAAAATGGCCGGTTTGGCGCGATTACCCCCATGGAGGTGGTGCGGGCTGACGACCCACAGGTGCTCGATGCTGAGGGCGGTTTAGCGCTGCCGCCGTTTATTGAGCCGCATATTCACCTCGACACCACGCAAACGGCGGGTGAACCAAACTGGAATCAGTCCGGCACGTTGTTTGAGGGTATTGAACGCTGGGCCGAGCGCAAAGCGCTGCTCAGTCACGACGATGTGAAAGCTCGGGCGTGGAAGACCCTGAAGTGGCAGATGGCGAACGGCATTCAATATGTGCGTACCCATGTGGATGTCTCTGACCCGTCGCTTACGGCGCTGAAAGCGATGCTGGAAGTGAAGCAGGAAGTTGCGCCGTGGGTTGACCTGCAAATCGTGGCCTTCCCGCAGGAGGGGATTCTGTCCTATCCCAACGGTGAAGCGCTGCTGGAAGAGGCACTCAAGCTCGGCGCGGATGTGGTGGGGGCAATCCCGCATTTTGAATTTACCCGCGAGTATGGCGTGGAGTCGCTGCATATCGCGTTTCGTCTGGCGCAGAAATATGACCGCCCGCTGGATATCCACTGCGATGAAATCGACGATGAGCAGTCACGCTTTGTCGAAACCGTGGCGGCACTGGCGCTGAAAGAGGGCATCGGCAGTCGGGTGACGGCGAGCCACACTACGGCGATGCACTCCTATAACGGCGCGTATACCTCGCGCTTATTCCGCTTGCTGAAGATGTCGGGCATTAACTTTGTCGCTAACCCGTTGGTGAATATTCATCTACAAGGTCGTTTTGACGATTATCCGAAACGTCGCGGTATTACCCGCGTGAAAGAGATGCTGGCGGCAGAGATTAACGTCTGCTTCGGGCATGATGATGTGTTCGACCCGTGGTATCCGCTCGGCACCGGGAATATGTTGCAGGTGCTGCATATGGGGCTGCACGTTTGCCAGTTGATGGGGTATCAGCAAATCAACGAGGGGCTGAAGCTGATTACGCACCACAGCGCGCGGACGTTTGGCGTGACGGATTACGGCATCGCGTCGGGGAATAGGGCTAACCTGATAATTTTACCGGCGGAGAATGGTTTTGAGGCGGTACGCCGTCAGGTGCCGGTACGCTGGTCGATAAGAGAAGGGACGGTGATTGCGGAAACCCAGCTGGCGAAAACCTGGGTGCGGGGAGAGCGCGTGAATTTCGCGCGAAACACATGAGGCGATGAAATGCCGGATGGCGCTTTGCCGGGCCTGCAAGGCGACACGCCTCGTAGGCCCGGTAAGCGGCAGCGCCACCGGGTACAACAACAATCGTCTTAGTGAGACGCCGCGCCGTGTTGGCGATGGCGGCTAACGAAGCCGAGGATGACGCACATCACGAAGACCACAGCGTAGAGAGCGTTGGCGGTTACCAGCGCCGCATGCGGGCCGCTGTGGGCCACAATCGGGCCGGTGACCACAAAGGTCAGCATGGTGCCGATGGTGCCGCAGGTCAGTACAAAGTTAACCAGCTTCGGCGAGGCCACTTTGGTTTGCAGCGAACCCAGCGTAATGATTGAGGTGTAAATCGCGCTGGAGAAGAAACCCAGCGTCAGGATGAACCACGCCAGATGTTGCGGCTCGCCGTGAATGAAGAAGTACATCAGCACGGTTGCCAGGCCCGCCAGCGCGGTCAGAATGCGTTGCAGGTCGAAGAAGCGCAGAATGAAGCTGAACGCCCACATACCGAACATATATGACATCCAGAAATCGCTCACCAGTTTACCCGCGTCGTTCAGGCTCATGCCCAGGCCTTTGGCGTATTCCGGCACCCAGGAGATAAACCCGAGCTGACCAAGGATGTAGCACAGCGCGGCAATCGACAGGAACAGTACGCCGATACCCCATTTTTCTTTCACCACAGGCTGCGCATCGGGCGCGGCTTTTTTGCCGAGAACCGGGAAGTCGCAACCGAAGGTCAGAATAAAGATAGCCACGTAAACCAGACCAATGCAGGCATACACCCAGTACCATTCGATGCTGCGCGCCAGCAGAACCGCGGCGACCATCGGGAAGATCATCCCGGCCATGCTGAAGAAGGAGTCGGTGAACAGCAGACGCGCGCCGCGCTGGCGACCTTCATACATGTGGGTGATCAGGAATGTACCGATCGACATGGTGATCCCGCTGACCAGGCCGAGTACGAACATCGCGGCGGAGAACAGCGCCAGGCTGTGCGTGGTCATCAGACCGGCAACCGCCAGCACCATCAGCACAAAGCCAAAGCGGAGCTGCGTTTTCAGCGGCACGATTTCCATCAGCCACGCGTTCAGGAAGATAGAAATCAGGATCCCGGCGTTCAGGAAGGTGAAGGTGTTACTCATGCTGGAAACGGGCAGATTGAAGTAATCGGCGATATTTCCCATCACCATCCCGGTGACAATCACCAACGCACCGGTAAGGGCGTAGGAGAAGAAGCTGATCCATGTGAGCTTGATACGGTTGCTGTTAGTCATGACTGGCCTGTATGAATAGAAACGTAAAACGCGTTGACACCCCGCCGGGTGCGCAGATTTTATTCATTTAAGTGATGCATTCCTAGTTTTATTGCATCAATGTTATTTATTGCACCAGCTAACGTGATGCGCGTCACATTAAAAATGTGTAGATTTCAGCGCCGTGCTGGTTACATCTGTTTCAACTAAGTAAACTTAAGTAAAAGTCTGGCCTGGGGTGCAAACCCTCTTTAGAATCAAGCCACTTGCCTTCTTTACTGCACCCGTTAAGGAATTCTCATGCTCAAATCAACTCTGGCGGCCATGACGGCTGTTTTTGCACTCTCAGCGATCTCCCCGGCAGCTCTTGCAGCGACTGGCGACCCGCATGTGCTGCTGACGACTTCCGCAGGGAATATTGAGCTGGAGCTGAACAGCCAGAAAGCGCCGGTTTCCGTTGAAAACTTCGTGAACTACGTCAACAGCGGTTTCTACAACAACACCACTTTTCACCGCGTGATCCCGGGCTTCATGGTGCAGGGCGGCGGTTTTAATGAGCAGATGCAGCAGAAACAGCCGAACCCGCCAATCAAAAACGAAGCTGACAACGGCCTGCGTAACACCCGTGGCACTATCGCAATGGCGCGTACTGCTGATAAAGATAGCGCAACCAGCCAGTTCTTCATCAACGTAGCGGATAATGCCTTCCTCGATCACGGTCAGCGTGATTTTGGCTACGCGGTATTTGGTAAGGTTGTCAAAGGGATGGATGTTGCTGATAAAATTTCTCAGGTGCAGTCCCATAACGTTGGCCCGTACCAGAATGTGCCGACCAAACCGATTGTTATCCTCTCCGCAAAAGTCCTGCCGTAAATTCTTCTTCGCGCGGGCGATGCCGTCCGCGCGTTTTTGCCTTCCTGCATATACACAAAATCATTCGAGCTGCATCAAGGCGGCAAGGGAGTGAATCCCCTGGAGCGTACATAAGTACGTGACTGGGGTGAACGAGTGCAGCCAACGCAGAGGCAGCTTGAATGATGATGTGTATAACCTGCAATTGCTGCTTATACTTGTGGCAAACGGGATCAGTTCAGGGAGGCTGCATGAAAAAACTCACCGATAAGCAAAAAGCTCAGCTCTGGGAAAAAACACGCAACGAGAATTTTCAGGCCAGTCGCCGCCTGGAAGGTGTTGATATCCCGTTGGTCACCCTCAGTGCCGAAGACGCGCTGACACGCATTGAACAACTGCGGGGGCACTATGAGCGATAAATTCGGTAACGACCGCGACCCTTATCTGTTCCCTGGTTTAAACGTGATGCGTAATAAACTGGGCATCCGCGAAGCCACTCGCCTTGAACAGGCCGCCTTGGAGCTTACCTCACTACGTGCCGCGACCCTCGAACTGGGCCCGCAGGTGCGCGGGCTTCCCTGGCTGTGCGCCATTCATTATCAGCTCTATCAGGATGTGTTTGACTGGGCCGGAAAATATCGGGAAATCAATATCTACCACGGCGATACACCGTTCTGTCATTTCACGCGCATTGAAAAAGAGGGCAACGCCCTGATGCAGGAACTGGAAGACGAGGACTGGCTGTCGGGGCTGGAAAAAGACGCGTTTATTGAGCGGCTAACGTGGTATTACTGCGAAATCAACGTACTGCATCCGTTTCGCATTGGCAGTGGCCTGGCGCAGCGTATATTCTTTGAGCAACTGGCTATTCACGCGGGTTACGCGCTGGACTGGCGGGAGATTGAACCGCTACGCTGGAACGACGCCAACCAGCAGGGGGCGATGGGGGATTTGAAGCCGCTGCTGGCACTGTTTACTAAGGTGGTGAGGGAAGGGCGTGTTTGATATTGGCGCAGCTTGTTTCCCCTCACCCTAACCCTCTCCCGCAGGGAGAGGGAACCGATCGAGCCCTTCTCCCTCTCCCTGCGGGAGAGGGCCGGGGTGAGGGGTATCTAAACGCACCTTTTCATCGTCCAGACGCGGCACAAACGGTAGAATGCTCCGGTTTGCTGTAACCGGAGCCGCCATGATCCTGCTAATTGATAACTACGATTCCTTTACCTGGAACCTTTACCAGTATTTCTGCGAGCTGGGTGCTGAGGTACTCGTGAAGCGCAACGATGACATCACCCTCGCGCAAATCGATGCGCTTAGCCCGGCGAAAATTGTTATCTCCCCCGGTCCCTGTACGCCGGATGACGCGGGTATTTCGCTGGAGGTCATTCGCCATTACGCAGGAAAAACGCCGCTGCTGGGCGTGTGCCTGGGGCATCAGGCGATTGCGCAGGCGTTTGGCGCGCGCATCGTGCGGGCGCAAAAAGTGATGCATGGCAAAACCTCACCTGTCACGCACAACGGGCAGGGCGTTTTTCAGGGGCTGAATAACCCGCTGACCGTCACTCGCTACCATTCCCTGCTGATTGACCCGGATACGCTACCTGAAAGCTTCGAGGTGACCGCGCGCAGTGAAAGCGGTGAGATTATGGGCATTCGCCATCACCAGTGGGATCTTGAAGGCGTGCAGTTCCACCCGGAAAGTATTCTCAGCGAACAAGGGCATGCGCTGCTGGCAAACTTTCTTAATCGCTAATTTAGTCATTGCTATCAAGTGATCTTTTATGCATATTTTGTGATTATAATTTCATAATCATTGCTGCATAATCACAGAAGGGCATGACATGACAACCAAACAACCTGCAATTACCCGCGCGACATTCGATCAGGTGATCCTGCCAATTTATGCACCGGCGGAGTTTATCCCGGTAAAAGGTAAAGGCAGCCGCGTGTGGGATCAGCAGGGGAAAGAGTACGTCGATTTCGCCGGCGGGATTGCGGTAACGGCGCTGGGGCATTGCCATCCGGCGCTGGTAGAGGCGCTAAAATCGCAGGGTGAAACCTTGTGGCACACCAGTAACGTGTTTACCAACGAACCGGCGCTGCGTCTGGGGCAGAAGCTGGTGGACGCCACCTTTGCCGAGCGCGTAGTGTTCATGAACTCCGGTACAGAAGCCAACGAAACCGCGTTCAAACTGGCGCGTTACTACGCCTCTACGCGTCATAGCCCGTACAAAAGTAAGATTATTGCCTTCCATAATGCCTTCCATGGTCGCTCGCTGTTTACTGTTTCTGTCGGCGGTCAGCCGAAATATTCCGATGGCTTTGGCCCGAAACCGGCGGATATCGTCCACGTGCCGTTTAACGATCTGCATGCGGTTGAAGCGGTAATTGATGACCATACCTGCGCGATTGTGGTCGAACCCGTTCAGGGCGAAGGCGGCGTGCTGGCCGCGACCCCGGAATTTTTACAGGGGCTGCGTGACCTGTGCGATAAACATCAGGCGCTGTTGGTGTTTGATGAAGTGCAGAGCGGGATGGGCCGTACCGGCTCGCTGTTTGCCTATATGCACTATGGCGTGACGCCGGATATCCTTACCAGCGCGAAAGCCCTGGGCGGTGGTTTCCCGATTAGCGCCATGCTCACGACTGAAGATATTGCCAGCGCATTTCACGTCGGCTCCCACGGCTCGACCTACGGCGGTAACCCGTTGGCCTGTGCTGTGGCGGGTGCGGCATTCGATATTATCAACACGCCTGACGTGCTCGATGGCGTTCACGCCAAACGCGAGCGTTTCGTGAAGCATTTGCAGGATATTGACGCGAAGTTTGATATCTTCAGCGATATTCGCGGAATGGGGCTGCTGATTGGCGCCGAACTGAAAGAGCCGTACAAAGGCCGCGCGCGTGAATTCCTTTACGCCGCCGCCGAGGCGGGTGTCATGGTGCTGAACGCCGGGCCGGACGTGATGCGTTTCGCGCCGTCGCTGGTGGTGGAAGAAAAAGACATCGACGACGGCATGACGCGCTTTGCTCAGGCAGTGGCAAAGGTCGTTAGTTAATATGGCGGTTTAGCCAGATACCGTGCCGTGGCCGCTGACGCCATGCCACCGACGAAATAGTGTGCATGGTGTTGAGGTGGCCCAGAATACGCTGGAGATGCTGTTCCATGGTGCTGAGTGGCCCATGGGACAGCGTATCCGGCGACTCCATGATGTTCACATCCCCGCTGCTGCCCGATTCATCATACTCCAGACGCTGCTGACAGCGTTGCAGGGCGACTTCACACGATTCCAGATAACGCTGCATCAGTTCCGGCGAGAGCGTATCGTGCTCACGCGCCAGCGTGGTCATCGCGTTGATATGCTCAACGATGAACTGGCTGTGCGTCACCCACAGTTTCATATCTTCCAGATAGTGCGTATTGAAGCCCGGTTCCTGCATCGCCTGATTGAGCGAGTTAAACAAGGCGTTATGGGCCTGGTTGACGCGCATACGTTGATACGCCAGTTTTTCCGCGGCAGGGTCGTCACTCAAAATTAACTGGATTGCCTCCTGATCCGCTTCCAGCGCTGAATGCGCATTTTTCCGCAGCAAACCACTTTGCCACTGCGGCCACAGCCACAGCATGCCACCAAAGGCGATCAGGCAGCCAATAATGGTGTCGGCGAAACGTGCGACAATAAACTGCTCACCGTTGAGCGTCAGCAATTGCAGGGTATATACCGCCGTAATGGTAAATCCCACGGTTGCCCAGCCGTAGCTTTTGCGAATGATCAGATAGCTTATCAGGGTGATCACCAGCATCGCGGCCAGCGCAAGCCCTTCCGGGAAATGATAGTGCAACGTTGCAGCGGCAATCACCAGCCCCGCCAGCGTACCCGCTGCACGGTGGAAGATACGCACGCGCGTCGCGCCGTAGCCGTTTTGCGTCACCAACAGCACGGTCATTAAGATCCAGTAAGGTTTTGGCAGATGCAGTGCCGCCCCCATCAGGCTGGCGATGCTCAACATCACGCTTAAACGCGCGGCATTACGCAGGGCGGGTGATTTCAGTGACAGATAGCTTTTCAACGCCGGGAACAACGGCAGGCGGCGCTCTTTATCGGCCATCAGATTACGCGGATAAAGCGGGCGCTGAGAACGCAACACTTTGGCGATGCGGCTGAAGTGCCAGGCGCAGAACTGCCCAACCGGGTTATCGGGATGCTGGCGGGCAATTTTCTCCAGCGCGCCAATTTGCTTATCCATATTGAAGCGCGTCGGGAAGCGGTGATAAAGAATGTCATCGGCCATGACCCGCAGGCGCGCGGCGACGGTTTGTGCGTTCCAGCGAATCACCACTTCGGCGTGGCTGCGCTCGACCAGTTTTTGTACCTCTTCCGGCTGGTGCAGGCTCACCGAGATGTGCTCCTGCAAATCCAGCCCCATCTGGAAGGCGCGTAGCAGGCGCTTGTAATCATTGTGCTGATTCGCCGCCAGCATGTGCATCTGCTGATAGCACTGGGAGATAAGATCGACCACTTTCTGCTGACGGTTGAGCAACGGCGGCAGGGCGGTGTTCGGGTCGGTATGTTGCGTCAGCAGGCTATATTTGGCTTCGCAGTACTCCGCCAGTTGGCGATAGAGCAGGCTTAACGATTCGCGCAGCGGTTGTTCGCGCCACAACCAGAACCAAAACCAGTTAAACAGCCCGTACCACAACGTGCCGAGTGCGTAGATAAGTAACGGCTCCCAGATGGGCATGTTACCCGCCAGGCTTAGGGTAAAAATCGCGGCAATCAGCGAAGCCGGAAGCAATCGCCCGTGCAGTGCGCTGATTTCGGCGGTAACACCCAGCACCATCGCCAGACCCGTGAGGATAAACGGCAGCGGGATATCATCAGCCAGCAGCAATTGCACAATCAGGCTGCATCCGGCGAACAGCGATCCACCAATAATCAGGCGTTTGAAGAAGCGTTTATGGGGAGTATCCAGCCCGGCGATGTTGCAGCAGGCAGGCACTAAAGAGAACAGTAAACCGTGTTGAAGCTGGCCGAGGAT
The DNA here is from genome assembly GCF_008369545.1 of Pseudocitrobacter sp. 73. Classification (NCBI taxonomy): domain Bacteria; kingdom Pseudomonadati; phylum Pseudomonadota; class Gammaproteobacteria; order Enterobacterales; family Enterobacteriaceae; genus Pseudocitrobacter; species Pseudocitrobacter sp. 73. The sequence continues at coordinate 165,417 of NZ_VTZO01000016.1, forward strand.
CAGGCCGACGGCGACCGGCAAACATAACACCAGCGTTTGCCGCAGTGCATAGTTGACTTCCGGGTGGTAAATCAGCCTGCGCCACATAAGAGACAAAAACGGCGTATTGCGTGAACAATACGCCGTCAGACGGGATTAACGCGTGCCGTAAACGACGATCGTTTTACCGTGTGCGGAGATCAGATTCTGATCTTCCAGCATCTTCAGGATGCGACCCACCGTTTCACGGGAGCAACCAACGATCTGACCGATTTCCTGACGGGTTATTTTGATTTGCATACCGTCCGGGTGGGTCATGGCATCCGGCTGTTTCGCCAGATTCAGCAGCGTCTGTGCGATACGACCGGTAACGTCGAGGAACGCCAGGTTACCGACTTTCTCAGAGGTCACCTGCAGACGGCGCGCCATCTGAGAGGAGAGACGCATCAGGATATCCGGGTTAACCTGGATAAGCTGACGGAATTTCTTATAGGAGATTTCCGCCACTTCACAGGCGGTTTTCGCTCGAACCCAGGCGCTACGTTCCTGGCCCTCTTCAAACAGGCCCAGTTCACCGATGAAATCGCCCTGGTTGAGGTAGGAAAGGATCATCTCTTTGCCTTCCTCATCCTTGATGAGTACTGCCACGGAGCCTTTAACGATGTAATACAGCGTTTCCGCTTTTTCACCCTGGTGAATCAGCGTGCTCTTCGATGGGTACTTATGAATGTGGCAATGAGACAAGAACCATTCGAGAGTCGGGTCTGTTTGCGGTTTGCCAAGCACCATGCGCGGTTATCCTCTGTTATAAGCTATCGCCAGCGGCATAAATCAGGCCGCCACTGGTTGAAATAATATCCTTCCCTCTACCTGGGAAGTCGGTCGTCAAAGATTGTCGCGACCAGTATGTGATGTCCTCTGCATACATGCAGTACGTTTATGTATCTCTGTAGCATCCCGACTGTTTTAGCATAGCTTTCGCCGTGTGTCTCCTGGTGTCTCGCTTCAGCATGACCCAGGTCTACTTCCGTTGCGAGATTTGTTATGTGCGCGTAATCTGACAATAAATTTGCAACTTTGGAGTGACAACTATGCAAGCGCGTGTGAAATGGGTTGAAGGGTTAACCTTCCTGGGTGAATCAGCTTCCGGGCACCAGATTTTGATGGATGGCAACTCAGGTGATAAAGCACCAAGCCCGATGGAAATCGTGCTGATGGCAGCGGGCGGCTGTAGCGCTATCGACGTGGTGTCGATTCTGCAAAAGGGGCGTTATAACGTGACCGATTGTGAAGTTAAACTGACCTCTGAACGCCGCGAAGAAGCCCCGCGTATTTTTACCCACATCAACCTGCACTTCATCGTGACGGGTAAAGAACTGAAAGATGCTGCGGTGTCCCGCGCGGTGGATTTGTCGGCAGAGAAGTACTGTTCAGTGGCGCTGATGCTGGGCAAAGCGGTGAACATTACCCATTCTTATGAGGTGGTGGAGGGGTAAGTTGAGACACCCCTCACCCTAACCCTCTCCCGCAGGGAGAGGGGACTGACCGTGCGGTGTTCAGGTTCTGCGCTGATTTTCTCCCTCTCCCTGCGGGAGAGGGCCGGGGTGAGGGGCCCAGCCTGCACCCTTCACCCAATCTTCTTCCCTTCCATCAACCGCTGCACCAGCGGCGTCATGATCAATTCCATCGCCAGCCCCATCTTGCCGCCAGGCACCACCAGCGTATTCATATGCGAGATAAACGAGCCCTGCAACATTGCCAGCAGCCATGGGAAGTCGATATTGTCGAGATTGCGGAAGTGGATCACCACAAAGCTTTCATCCAGCGACGGAATGCCTTTGGCGGCGAAGGGATCGGAGGTATCGACCGTTGGCACGCGCTGGAAGTTAAGATGTGTGCGCGAGAACTGCGGGGTGATGTAGTTGATGTAATCTTCCATCGAACGGACCACGGAATCCATCACCGCCTCGCGGGAGTGACCCCGCTCGCTGGTGTCGCGGATCATCTTCTGGATCCACTCCAGGTTCACAATTGGCACCACGCCCACCAGTAAATCGACATGTTTCGCCACATCGTGATGCGGCGTAACCACGCCGCCGTGCAGCCCTTCATAAAACAGCACGTCGGTCGGCTCAGGCAGCGGCTGCCACGGGGTGAAGGTTCCCGGCACCTGATTCCACGGCACCGCTTCATCATAGGTATGCAGATATTTTCGCGATTGTCCGGTGCCGCTGTACCCGTACTCGCGGAAGGTTTGTTCCAGCAGGCTGAAGTCGTTGGCATCCGGGCCGAAGTAGCTGATATGACGCCCCATATCGCGCGCCTTACGAATCGCTAAGTCCATTTCCGGACGCGTGTAGCGGTGGAAGCTGTCGCCTTCCACCTCTGCGGCGTGGAGTTTAAGCTGGGCGAAAATCTTGCGGAACGCGAGGCTGGTGGTGGTGGTTCCCGCCCCGCTGGAACCCGTGACGGCGATAACCGGATGTTTGGCAGACATAGCGAACAACTCCCGAGTCGGTAAGATTAACCGCGAAACTGGCTGCGGGGCATGATGTTGACGGTTTCATGAAGTTCCGACCACACCAGTACCGCTTCGCCGCGTTGTAGTTGCTGTTTTACGTCGGCGACCTTTTGCGCAAGTGAACGTTCATATTCACCATAATCGGTGCCTTCACGCAACACAAAGCTTTCAATCAGGTTATCGAGCGTTTCAGCGTCGATGTCTTGCCACGGAATGATCATTTTTCACCTCCAAGCCACGGCATCAGCCAGTTGGGAATACGTTGCTCCAGCCACATTTGCGGTCGGCGGAAGGTGCCGCCGATAAAGCCGACATGGCCGCCATGTTCCGTTAACTGGTATTCGACGCAGGCGGGGAGTGAGTCGGCATCGGGGATAACGTGTTGATCCATAAAGGGATCGTCCTTCGCATGAATAATCAGCGTTGGAATGGCTATCTGATTGAGCAACGGCATGGCGCTACATTGACGATAATAGTCGATAGCGTCGGCGAAACCGTGAATTTTGGCAGTAATCAAGTCATCAAATTCACGGATTTTGCGCACGCGCTTAAGCTGGCGCAAATCGACCGGCAGCGTGCCAGGATACGCCGCCAGTTTGCGCGAGGCGTTGCCTTTTAACAGGTTGAGCAAATAGCGCTGATACACCCGCGAAAAGCCCTTTTCCATATGATAGCTACAGGCCTCCAGCACAAATGGCGCGGAGACAATCACCGCAGCATCCAGCGGAACCGTAGGGCCTTCTTTCGCCAGCAGGCAGGCCAGCATGTTGCCGCCGAGTGAATAACCGACCGCCGCCGTGGGCGCATCGCCCAGTTCCTGCTTCAGCCAGTTTAAAAACCAGGTGCCGTCTTCTGTTTCACCGGAGTGATAAATACGGTTAAGGCGATTCGGTTCGCCGCTGCAGCCGCGAAAATGCATCACCACGCCGAGCCAGCCGCGTTCTTTCGCTGCCTGAATCAGACCGTGTGCATAGGGGCTGTGCAGGCTGCCTTCCAGACCGTGAAACACCACCAGGCGGGGTTTGTGCTTCGCCTGCATGGGATCTTCGCTCCAGGCGATATCCAGAAAGTCGCCGTCGGGTAAATCGAGGCGCTGCCAGTGCGGCGTAAAGTGTAGCCGACGGCGGATGAGCCTCGGCAGCATGGTTTGCAGATGCGGGTTGCTGATGCCGGGCATCGGGCGAAACGTGGAAGAATCGTCCTGTGGGACAGCAAACTCTGCGGGAGTAATTTGGGCCATAACGTTGCGATGTTCTCTTTTAATCTGCTGACTACTATACCGTCACTTTTTGATTCTGTTTAAGAAAATGGGCGGTGGTAGCCTCTTTTACCCCTTTTTGAGTTGACCTGCGTCACAAATTTTTAATGTGATTATTACTCTCAGGCTAATGATTCCTTCCTAAGCTTAATTGATGACTTTCTCACCAGGGTTCAGACTCTTCTCAGTGTTAAGCAAATCAAAATGATTCGCTGAATCAGGAGGTTAATAATGTTATCTGGGCAAACACCCGCACGGGTATGGAACACGCGACGCACTGAGAAACAGCGCCGCCTGGCGTCTGTACCGGTGCAGGGCAAGGTGCTACCGACGGCAGACCTTGTCGCAATGCTGGAAAAACTGATCGCGCCGGGCGACAGAGTGGTATTAGAAGGGAATAACCAAAAACAGGCAGATTTCCTGTCTCGTTCCCTTGCTGAAGTGAACCCGCAGATTGTTCATGACCTGCATATGATCATGCCAAGCGTAGGTCGCAGTGAACACCTCGACATCTTCGAGAAAGGCATCGCTCATAAGCTGGATTTCTCTTTCTCCGGCACGCAGAGCCTGCGTATTTCGCAACTGCTGGAAGATGGCTTGCTGGAGATCGGTGCGATTCACACTTACATCGAACTCTACTCCCGTCTTTATGTTGACCTGGCCCCGAACGTGGCGCTGATTGCCGGTTTTAAAGCCGACAGCAAAGGCAACCTTTACACCGGCGCCAGTACTGAAGATACGCCAGCGCTGGTTGAAGCGGCCGCCTTCCACGACGGTATCGTCATCGCACAGGTAAACGAACTGGTGGACGACGAATGCGACCTGCCGCGCGTGGATATTCCCGGCTCGTGGATTGATTTCGTGGTCGTCGCAGACAAACCGTTCTTTATCGAACCGCTGTTTACCCGCGACCCGCGTCTGATTAAACAAGAACACATCCTGATGGCGATGATGGCGATTAAAGGCATCTACGCAGAGCATCAGGTGCAGTCACTCAACCACGGTATCGGTTTTAACACCGCCGCGATTGAACTGCTGCTGCCAACCTACGGCGAACAGCTCGGCCTGAAAGGCAAAATCTGTAAACACTGGACGCTTAACCCGCATCCGACGCTGATCCCGGCGATTGAGAGCGGTTGGGTGGAAAGCGTGCACTGCTTCGGTGGCGAACTGGGGATGGAAGAGTACATCCGCGCCCGTCCTGATGTGTTCTTTACCGGTGCCGACGGTTCAATGCGTTCTAACCGCGCGTTCTGCCAGTTAGCAGGTCAGTACGCGGTGGATATGTTTATCGGTTCAACGTTACAGGTTGATGGCCTCGCCAACTCCTCGACCGTCACCCGTGGTCGTCTCTCCGGTTTCGGTGGCGCGCCAAACATGGGCCATGACCCACACGGTCGTCGTCATGCAACGCCTGCCTGGCTGAACATGATCACCGAACCAGACCCGATGCAGCGCGGTAAAAAACTCGTCGTCCAGATGGTGGAAACCTTCCAGGCGGGTGTGAAACCGACCTTCGTCGAAACGCTGGATGCCGTTGAAGTGGCGAAATCCTCCGGGATGCCGCTGGCGCCGGTCATGATTTACGGCGATGACGTGACCCACGTGCTGACCGAAGAAGGTATCGCTTACCTCTACCGTGCGGAAAGCCTGGAAGAGCGCCGCGCGATGGTCGCCGCCGTTGCCGGTATTACCGATATTGGCCTGGGCGTAGATGCCAAACGTGTTGCTGAGCTGCGTAAGAGCGGCAAAGTGGTTTACCCGGAAGATATGGGTATTCGCCGTACCGACGCCACCCGTTCCCTGCTGGCTGCCAGCAGCGTGTCCGACCTGGTGGAATGGTCCGGTGGTTTGTACAACCCACCTGCGAAATTCCGGAGCTGGTAATGAAACTTCTGCCACAGATTCAGGTTGAAGGCGGTGCCGAATGGCTGGCGCGAACCGCCACGCAATGTCTTGTCGACGAAGCACGTTTAAGCCCGAAACCCGGTCTGGTGGACAGCCGGGGCAGCGGGGCGCATCACGACCTGACGCTGGCGCTGATGGAGCGTTCCGCCCACAGCCTGACCCCGACGTTTCATGCCCTGGCGCAGCAAAGCTGGCAGCGTCCGGCGGATGTCGCGCTCAGACAAACCATTGGGCGACTGGGACGCGAAGGCGAGCAACAGATGATGGCTGCCACGAACGGTGTGAATACTCACCGTGGCGCGATTTGGGCGCTGGGCCTGCTGGTCAGCGCGGTGGCGATGCTCGGCGGTGCCGGTACGGCGAAAGCCATCAGCACCACGGCGGCGAAACTGGCGATGTTGCCGGATGCTGTCGCGCCGAAAGTGTTCAGCAAAGGGCTTCGCGCCACGCACCGCTATCGCGTGCCAGGGGCGAGGGAAGAAGCGCAGCAGGCTTTTCCGCACGTGATGCAGCGCGCTTTACCTCAGCTTCGTTTAAGCCGCTTCAACGGCAGCAGCGAAACGCACGCCAGGCTGGATGCGCTGATGGCGATTATGACCTCGCTCAGCGACACCTGCGTGCTCTCGCGCAGCGGAATGCAAGGCCTTGAAACCATGCAAAACGGCGCGCGTGCTGTCCTGCTTGCTGGCGGCACCGCACAGCCTGAAGGCCGCGAGGCGCTTGCCATACTCGATGCACAAATGCTGGCGCTCAACGCGTCACCGGGCGGCGCTGCCGACCTGCTGGCCGCCACGCTGTTTCTCGACCGTATTGACGCGTCTTCCGCGCCTTATTTACCGAATTAAGAGGATGTTATGGAACACATTACGATCTCTTTGCCTGCCAGCCGCACTGTAAGCGGCAAAGCACTGGCGGGCGTTGTGGGCTCCGGGGATATGGAGGTGTTATTCACCGCCGACCAGGAGAAAACCCTGACGATTGATATCACCACCTCGGTGGACAACAGCCGCGCCCGCTGGGAAGCGCTGTTCAACCGCCTGAGCCTTGTGAGCGAACTGCCCTCCGGCAAGATGGTTGTCCACGATTTTGGCGCAACCCCTGGCGTGGCTCGCATTCGTATCGAACAGGTCTTTGAGGAGGTGAGCTATGCGTGATGACCGCAGTTTTATCGAATTAAAAGCACGTCAGCGTGCGCACGCGCTGCTGGATGACGGCAGCTACCGCGAACTACTGGACCCGTTTGAAGGCATCGTTTCTCCGTGGCTTGGGCCGCAGGGCATCGTGCCGCAGGCCGATGACGGCATGGTTGTCGCCAAAGGTACCATCAACGGTCAACCTGCCGTGGTTGTGGCGATTGAAGGCGCGTTCCAGGGCGGTAGCATGGGTGAAGTTTCCGGCGCAAAAATGGCGGCGGCGCTTGAACTGGCGGCGGAAGATAACCGTAAGGGTATCCCGACGCAGGCGGTACTTTGCCTCGAAACCGGTGGCGTGCGCTTACAGGAAGCGAATCTCGGTCTGGCGGCGATTGCCGATATCCATGCCGCGATTGTTGACCTGCGCCGTTATACCCCGGTAGTGGGAATTGTTGCCGGTACCGTGGGTTGCTTCGGCGGGATGTCTATCGCGGCCGCGCTGTGCAGCTATCTGATTGTCACCCGCGAAGCGCGTCTTGGTCTGAACGGCCCGCAGGTTATCGAACAGGAAGCCGGGATTGCCGAATATGACTCCCGCGATCGTCCGTTTATCTGGAGCATGACCGGTGGCGAAGTGCGTTATCAAAGCGGTCTGGTCGATGCGCTGGTGGGTGACGGCGTTAACGCGGTGAAAGCGGCGATGAACGACGCGATTGCCAAAGGCGTACCGGCGAAACATCGCACCGATAACTACGACTGGTATCTGGATCGCCTGACGAATTTCGACACCCGCAAACAGGCTGATTCTGAACAGATTAACGCGCTTTTTGCCCGGGAGGTGAAATGATGAGTAACTCAGTAAGCCGTGGGGCATTGTGGCTGGAAAAACTGGCCCCGAACGCACAACGCGTACAAGGTCTTTGCCCGTCAGTCCAGGCGGCTGATGGCGAAATCAACGGGGAAGCAGTGCGTTTTGTGGCTGTTGTTCCCGATGCCAATAACCATTTCCCTCGCGCCGCAAAAGGTGAAGTTGGCCTGCTCGAAGGCTGGACGCTGGCGAAAGTGGTGAGCGAAACCGTCGCCGCCGATGCCGATAAAGCCGTTAAACGCCCGATTATCGCGGTGATTGATGTGCCGAGTCAGGCCTATGGCCGTCGTGAAGAAGCGTTCGGTATTCACCAGGCGCTGGCCGGTGCTGCCGGGGCGTATGCCAATGCGCGTCTGGCCGGTCACCCGGTGATTGGTTTGATTGTTGGTAAAGCGATGTCCGGCGCGTTTCTGGCGCACGGTTATCAGGCCAACCAACTGATTGCCTTCAACGATTCCGGCGTGTTGATCCACGCGATGGGCAAAGAGTCTGCCGCGCGTATCACCCTGCGTACCGTTGACGCGCTGGAAAAACTGGCGGCGACCATTCCGCCGATGGCGTATGACATCAGCAACTACGCCACGCTGGGCTTGCTGGCGAAACTGCTGGATATCAGCAACCCGGATGCCCCAACCGATAACGATCTGACGCAGGTGAACAGCACGCTGCAACAGGCCATCAAAGACGCTCGTCAGGATACCTCGCTGAAAAATCGCCTGGGTTCTGACAACCGCCGCAGCTCGGCGCACGTACGCGAACGTATGCGCGCCAGCTGGTAAGTAAAAAGAGACCTGCCAGAGTCAACCCCGTGGGCACAGCTGCTGCGCCCACCGGGAGTCTGCACTCTGAAAATAATAACCATCGCGTCAGTGACTTTTCTTTTTAACTACAGGTGATTTATGACTTACGTAATTATTCATGCCCTGGCACCGATTTTCGTGATCATGCTACTGGGATTCTGGGCAGGTAAGGCCAAAATGGTCGATAACAAGAATGTTTCCCTGCTTAATATTTTTGTCATGGATTTCGCACTGCCTGCCGCGCTGTTCAGCGCAACCGTACAAACTCCATGGGCCGGGATTGTCGCTCAGTCGCCGCTGATTGTGGTGCTGACGCTGGCGATGTGGATTATCTACGCGGCTATCTACTTCCTGGCCGTGAAAGTCTTTAATAAATCGCCGCAGGATGCCGCCGTGCTGACGCTGACCGTCGCACTGCCAAACTATGCCGCGCTTGGCCTGCCGATTCTGGGCAGCGTACTGGGTGAAACTCCGGCAACTTCGCTTTCTGTTGCGGTCTCTATCGCCTGTGGTTCCGTGCTGATGACGCCGTTCTGCCTGCTGATTCTGGAACGTGAAAAAGCGCGTGCCGAAGGTGGCAACAGTGGAAGTTCACTCTCTATGCTGCCAGTGCTGATGTGGCGCTCGCTGAAAAAACCGATCGTCATGGGCCCGCTGCTGGGAGTGATTCTCTCCGCAATCGGCATCAAAATGCCGGAAATGCTGCTGGCATCGATTAAACCGCTGGGCCTGTCGGCAACCGCTGCGGCACTGTTCCTGACCGGGGTGATCCTCTCTGCGCGTAAACTGCAAATCAACACCATGGTTGTCAGCGCGACCATCGCCAAACTGCTGATTCAGCCGTTCATCGCATGGGGTATCGTACTGGCGTTCGGCCTGCAGGGCTCTGTCGCCATCACCGCTATTCTGATGATTGCGCTCTCTGCCGGTTTCTTCGGCGTGGTATTCGGTAACCGTTTCGGCGTGCAATCGCCGGATGCGGAAGCGGTGCTGCTGCTGAGCTCGGTTCTGTGTATCCTGTCGCTGCCGCTGTTTATCTCGCTGACTTCAGGAATCTAAGTTATGACCACGACATTACGCCCACATGACCTTATCTGGCTCATTTCCCGCGATGCGCTGGAATCGGTAACAGAAGATTGGGTAGACGGTATCTGGCATACCGGTCTGCCGGTGGTGGTACGGCGTGATGTCGATGCGCAGGGGCGCATCCCGGTTGGGGTGCGCGGAATGAAGCGCGACCAGCGTGCGGCTGGCTGGGCGAACCCGGATGCTGTGGTTCGAGTGTGCTCGCCTGAATCGCTGGTCAACCCCCTCGAATTACTCCGTTCTCCGTTTATTTCACAGCCTCCCGTTCAACTGGCACTAATGCTGGCCCAGCAAGACTGGCCGTGGACGTGGGGCGTAACGGGCAGCACCGGTTATGCACTGGCGACGGGGATCCCGGTGATCCACTCTGAAAGCGATCTGGATTTGTTGATCCGCGCGCCTGAGCCGTTAACGCGCGAGGCGCTGCAACGCTGGCAGCAGCAACTCACCGGCACGCTGTGTCGCGCCGATACCCAGGTGGAAACGCCGGAAGGCGCGTTTGCGCTGGCGGAGTGGCTGCGCGATGGCAAAGCATTGCTGAAAACCAGCCAGGGGCCGCGACGGGTTCGCTCCCCCTGGAGCAGGGAGGAATAATGAAAATTCTGTTTACCTTTCCCGGTCAGGGCACGCAACACCCCGACATGCTGCAAAACCTGCCCGGTGATGAACTGACGCAGGCCCGCGAGGTGCTGGGCGACGAGGCACTGACGCTGGACACGCCAGAAGCGCTGAAACATACGCGCGCGGTACAGCTGTCGCTACTGATTGCGGGAGTTGCCTGGGCGCGGGAACTGGAGCGACGAGGTGTGCCGCCGGATATCGTTAGCGGTTTGTCGATTGGCGCGTATCCTGCCGCCGTGGTGGCAGGGGCGCTCGATTTCCGCGATGCGCTGAAGCTGGTGGCGCTGCGTGGCGATCTGATGGAGCAGGCGTATCCTCACGGCTACGGTTTAACGGCGATTATGGGGCTCACCCTGAACCAGGTTGAGCCGCTGCTGGAAGGTACGGGAACGTACATCGCCAACCTGAATGCGGAAACCCAGACGGTGATTGCCGGCCCGGATGAAGGCATGGCTATCGTAGCAAAACGCGCGATGGCGAAAGGCGCGACGAAAGCGCCGAGACTGGCGGTGAGCGTACCGTCGCACTGTGAACTGTTGGCGCAACCGGCGCAGAAGCTGGTGCAGGCATTTAACGGCGTGACGCTGACGCGTCCGCGTTATGCGTATCTGAGTGGCAGTACCGGGCGCGTCTTATGGCAGCCAGAACGCATCGCCGATGATTTGGCGATGAATATGGCGCGCACCGTGCGCTGGCAGGAAGCGGTGATTTCCGCCAATGAACGCGAAGCGCGGCTGGCGATTGAGATGCCGCCGGGCGGCATTTTGACCTGTTTAACGCGTCAGGCGGCGTGGGAAGGCGAGTCGATTTCGCTGGAGCGTAGCGGCGTGGATGTTGCGGTGCATCTGGCGCAGCGGCTGCGGTGAGTTGCCCGGTGGCGCTGCGCTTACCGGGCCTACAAGAATGTGGGATGTTTTTTGTAGGCCGGATAAGGCGTAGCCGCCATCCGGCAACGGCTCAGGCGTTCTCGTCCAGGCTCCGCGCGTACATCCGTCCTTCGGCGGCGAGTGCGCGGAGGTTCGGGTCCTGCTCGCGGTTGCGGCTGAATACAATCGCGATGAGCTGCTGCATCTGGTACGGCTGCGAAAGCTTCAGCAACTGTACCGAATTCTCATACACCTTCTTCATGCGCCCTGGCATCAGGGTAAATCCTACACCTGCCTGTACCAGACTCAACATCGAGAAAATATCATTCACCCTTGTCACGATCTCCGGTTCAAACCCGGCGATGTGAAACGCTTCCTGAAACCCCGCGTAGGTGGCAAACCCTTCCGCCAGTGAGACAAATTTCTGGTCGCGATAATCACGCAGGTCGGCAAGCGCGTCGGGCTTCAGCGAAGCGGAGGCGGGCGCGGCGAGGAAGATGTCGTCGTGGAACAGTGGCAGCACTTCCATGTTGTTGCGGTCGATATCACTCTCAGAAATAGAGATGATGATCGCATCCAGCGTGCCGTCTTCCAGCATATGCAGCAGGGTATCGTTGGAGCCCATAGTGAGGTCAAGCTCCAGATCCGGACGCCGCAGTTTCATACCCATAATCAGGCGCGGCACGGTTTCCAGCGTCAATGAATAGAGCGTACCGACGCGCAGACGCCCCTGACCGACACCCGCTGTTTTACGCGCTTCTTCCAGCCCGCGCGCCATCAGTTGAGTGACTTCCTGACAATACTCCAGCAGCGTCCAGGCCGCCGGAAGCGCGACCAGGTTGCGGCCTTTATGGATGAACAACGGACAACGGACGTTCTCTTCCAGCGTGTGCAGCGCGCGATGCACGCTCACGCCGCTGAGCTCCAGCGCCTCGGCGGTACGGGCGATATTGCCTTTCTCCATAAAGGTCATGAAGATCGCCAGCTTGCGGAAGGTGATGTCGTTGGTCGTTACCGGGTTCATGGTGTGTCGCCTTTATTCGCTTTGCAGCATGGCTTCCAGTTGTTCCTGCGCATCCAGCCAGGCCATTTCAGCCTCTTCCAGCCCCGCTTTTGCCTGCGCCTGCTGTTGCAAACATTCAGTCAGTTCCGCTTTGCGGCTTTGATCGTAAAGTTCGCTGTCGCCCAGTTTTTCTTCCGCACTGGCAAGCTTCGCGTTGAGCTTCTCCATCTCTTTTTCCAGACGGGCAATCTCTTTGCGCAGCGGCTGTGTGAGCGTGCGTAATTCTGCTTCGCGACGCTTCTGATCTTTACGCGCTTGCGCGCTGTTGACGTTATCTTTAGGGGCGTCGTCCGCCTGCGCTTCCTGTTTCTGCGAATCGCTTAGCCACTTTTGATAATCCTCCAGATCGCCATCGAACGGTTCGACTTTGCCATCGTGAACCAGATAGAGGTCATCGGTGGTGGAGCGCAGCAGGTGACGGTCGTGCGAGACGACAACCAGCGCGCCTTCAAACTCAATGAGTGCTTCGGTCAAAGCCTGACGCATATCGAGGTCAAGGTGGTTAGTCGGTTCATCGAGCAGCAGCAGGTTCGGGCGTTGCCAGACGATTAACGCCAGCACCAGACGCGCTTTTTCACCGCCGGAGAAACGCCCGGTCGGTTCGCTGACTTTATCGCCCTGGAAACCGAAGCCGCCGAGGTAATCTCGCAGCTTCTGTTCTAATTCCTGCGGCGCTAAGCGCGCGAGATGTTGAATCGGTGACTCATCGGCACGCAGGAACTCCAGTTGATGCTGAGCGAAGTAGCCGAGCTTGATGCCTTTCGCCAGGCCAATCTCGCCGCTTATCGGGCTAAGTTCACCGGCCAGCATTTTAATCAGCGTCGATTTACCCGCGCCGTTGCGCCCGAGCAGGCCGATGCGCGAGCCGGGTACCAGATTCAGTTTAATCGAGTCGAGAATAATGCGATCGCCGTAGCCTGCGCTGACTTTCTCCATTTTAAGGAGCGGGCTTGGCAGGCTTTCCGGCGCGCGGAAGCTGAAGTGGAACGGGTTATCGACGTGCGCCGGGGCGATAAGCTCCATACGTTCCAGCATTTTCACGCGGCTCTGCGCCTGTTTGGCTTTGCTGGCTTTGGCTTTGAAGCGGTCGATAAAGCTTTGCAGGTGCGCCACGCGCTGCTGCTGGCTTTCGTAGGTCGCCTGCTGCTGGGCCAGACGCGTCGCGCGTTGACGTTCGAAAGAGCTGTAGTTGCCGGTGTATTCGAACATCGCCTGCTGTTCGATATGAATAATTTTGTCGACGATCGGATCGAGGAAGTCGCGGTCGTGCGAAATCAGGATCAGCGTGCCCTGATAGCTCTTCAGCCATTTCTCCAGCCAGATAACCGCGTCGAGATCGAGGTGGTTTGTCGGTTCATCGAGCAGCAGTAAATCGGAACGGCAAATCAGCGCCTGCGCCAGGTTTAAACGCATCCGCCAGCCACCGGAGAAATCGCTCACCGAACGTTCAAGCTGCTCGTTACTGAAGCCCAAACCGTGTAGCAGGCTGGACGCGCGTGCGCGGATGGTCCATGCGTCAATCGCGTCCAGTTTGCCATGAACGGTGGCGATGGCATGGCCGTCGTTACGCTCATTGGCGGCATTCAGTTGCGCTTCAAGCTGGCGATATTCACGGTCGCCGTCAATAACATACTCCAGCGCAGGCTCCGCCAGGGCAGGCGTTTCCTGATTCACCCAGGCCAGTTGCCAGTTGCCGGGGAAGGTAAAGCTACCGCCATCGGCGCTTAACTCGTTCTTCAATAACGCCAGCAGCGTGGATTTGCCGCAGCCGTTTTTCCCCACCAGGCCGACTTTCTGCCCTGGGTTAATGGTGGCTGTTGCGTTGTCCAGCAGGACGCGCACGCCGCGTCGAATTTGTAACGAGGAGAAAACAATCATAAGGCGCCGTATGTTCTGGGTATGTTAAATTGTCATTGTGATAATGTAATGTGGTGAGCGAATCGCCACACCGGGCCGCAATGGTAGCCCAAAATGATGACGATACACAAAATCATTCCTGCTGCGCGTGCGCCCGGAAATGATAAACGGAGGGGAATGATGTCGCAGACGCCGAAAGTATTGCTGCTGTATGCCCATCCGGAATCACAGGACTCGGTGGCGAACCGGGTTTTGCTCAAGCCTGCCACGCAGTTGAGCAACGTGACCGTGCATGACTTGTACGCAAACTATCCTGATTTTTTTATTGATATCCCGCGTGAACAGGCGCTGCTGCGCGAGCACGAGGTGATTGTGTTTCAACATCCGCTTTATACCTACAGTTGCCCGGCATTGCTGAAAGAGTGGCTGGATCGCGTGTTAAGCCGTGGTTTTGCCAGCGGGGTGGGGGGCAACCAACTGGCGGGAAAGTACTGGCGTAGCGTCATTACCACTGGCGAGCCGGAAAGTGCTTACCGTTATGACGCGCTGAACCGCTATCCCATGAGCGATATTTTACGTCCCTTTGAGCTGACGGCGGCGATGTGCCGCATGCACTGGATGAACCCGATGATTATCTACTGGGCGCGCCGTCAATCGCCGGAAGAGCTGGCAAGTCACGCGAAAGCGTACGGTGAGTGGCTGGCCTCGCCGATTGCGCCGGGAGGCCGCTGATGGAAGGTTCCGATTTGTTACTGGCCGGCGTGCTGTTTCTGTTTGCCGCCGTAGTGGCGGTGCCGCTTGCCGCTCGTTTGGGCATTGGCGCGGTACTGGGCTACCTGCTGGCGGGGATTGCTATCGGCCCATGGGGGCTGGGATTTATCAGCGACGTTGATGAGATACTTCATTTTTCGGAGCTGGGCGTCGTCTTTCTGATGTTCATCATTGGGCTTGAACTGAATCCGGCCAAACTCTGGCAACTGCGGCGACCTATTTTCGGTATCGGCGCGGCACAGGTTATTTTCAGCGCGCTTATCCTCGGTGGCCTGCTGATGCTGACGGATTTTTCCTGGCAGACAGCGGTGATTGGCGGGATTGGCCTGGCGATGTCATCAACGGCGATGGCGCTGCAATTAATGCGCGAGAAGGGCATGAACCGCAGCGAATCGGGGCAACTCGGATTTTCGGTGCTGCTGTTTCAGGATTTAGCGGTTATTCCCGCGTTAGCACTGGTGCCGCTGCTGGCGGGGTCTGGCGACGATCACGTCGACTGGATGGCTGTCGGCATGAAAGTGCTGGTATTTGGTGGCGTGTTGATTGGCGGGCGTTACCTGCTGCGTCCGGTGTTCCGGTTTATCGCCGCCTCCGGCGTGCGCGAAGTGTTTACGGCGGCGACGCTGCTGCTGGTGTTGGGTTCCGCGCTGTTTATGGATGCGCTGGGACTTTCAATGGCGCTTGGGACGTTTATTGCCGGGGTGCTGCTGGCGGAAAGTGAATATCGTCACGAACTGGAAACAGCTATCGAGCCCTTTAAAGGCCTGCTGCTGGGGCTGTTCTTTATTTCCGTCGGCATGGCGCTGAATCTTGGCGTGCTCTACACCCATATTCTGTGGGGGGTGGGCAGCGTGGTGGTGCTGGTGGCGGTGAAAACGCTGGTGCTGTACGTGCTGGCGCGGCTGCATGGCTTGCGTAGCTCTGAGAGGATGCAGTTTGCTGGCGTACTCAGTCAGGGCGGTGAGTTTGCGTTTGTGCTCTTTTCCGCCGCATCGAGCGTGAAGCTCTTTAAAGGCGACCAGATGGCGCTGCTGTTGGTGACCGTAACCCTGTCGATGATGACGACGCCGCTGCTGATGAAAGCCATCGACCGCGTGCTGTCGCGCCGCTTTAACGGCCCGGAAGAAGAAGAGGAAGCGCCGTGGGTGGAAGATGATAAGCCACAGGTGATCGTGGTCGGCTTTGGCCGTTTTGGTCAGGTGATTGGTCGTTTGCTGATGGCGAACAAGCTGCGCATTACCGTGCTGGAACGGGATATCAGTGCGGTCAATCTGATGCGTAAATATGGTTATAAGGTTTACTACGGTGATGCGACGCAGGTTGAGTTGCTGCGTTCCGCCGGGGCGGAGCAGGCACAGTCAATTGTCATCACCTGTAACGATCCGGAAGACACCATGAAGCTGGTGGAAATCTGCCAACAGCACTTTCCGCACCTCAATATTATGGCGCGTGCCCGGGGACGTGTGGAAGCGCACGAACTGCTGCAGGCGGGCGTGTTACAGTTTTCACGTGAGACCTTTTCAAGCGCGCTGGAACTGGGGCGAAAGGCGCTTATTTCTACGGGAATGCATCCTCATCAGGCACAGCGGGCGCAACTGCACTTCCGCCGGCTCGATATGCGGATGCTGCGCGAGCTGATGCCTGTGCACAGCGATACGCAACAGATTTCGCGCGTGCGGGAAGCGCGGCGCGAGCTGGAAGAGATCTTCCAGCGCGAGATGCAACAGGAGCGACGTCAGCTGGATGGCTGGGATGAATTTGAATAAAAGGTGAAGTATGGCGGTACGTAAACGGTTTATCGCGGGCGCGAAATGCCCGGCGTGTCAGGCGCAGGATTCCATGGCCATGTGGCGCGAAAATAATGTTGATATTGTTGAATGCGTTAAGTGTGGTCATCAGATGCGGGAAGCAGATGAAGAAGCCCGCGAGCATGTTCGCAAAGATGAGCAAGTGATTGGCATTTTTCATCCCGACTAGCGTTATCGCTCGCCTTTTTTTAAGCTAAGGGGTACACGAGTGCAGAATTCCGCTACAATCTGCGCCACTATTCTTCCCTTGCTCAGGAGATATCATGAAAGTAGCAAAAGACCTGGTGGTCAGCCTGGCCTATCAGGTACGTACAGAAGACGGTGTGTTGGTTGATGAGTCTCCGGTAAGTGCGCCGCTGGACTACCTGCATGGTCACGGTTCCCTGATCTCTGGCCTGGAAACAGCGCTGGAAGGTCACGAAGTTGGCGATAAATTCGATGTGGCTGTTGGCGCGAACGACGCTTACGGTCAGTATGACGAAAACCTGGTGCAGCGCGTTCCTAAAGACGTGTTCATGGGCGTTGACGAACTGCAGGTTGGCATGCGCTTCCTGGCAGAAACTGACCAGGGCCCGGTTCCGGTTGAAATCACCGAAGTCGAAGACGATCACGTTGTGGTTGATGGTAACCACATGCTGGCGGGTCAGAATCTGAAATTTAACGTGGAAGTTGTGGCTATCCGTGAAGCAACCGAAGAAGAACTGGCTCATGGCCACGTTCACGGTGCGAACGGCCACGACCACGATCACGATCATGACCACGATGGTTGCTGCGGCGGCCACGGTCACGACCATGGTCATGAACACGGTAAAGGCGGTTGTGGTAACGGCGGTTGCGGTTGCCATTAATTCAGCCTTCGCCGGAGGACGGCGTTGCGTTACCCGGCCTACATAAGATTATCTTGTAGGCCGGATAAGCGAAGCGCCATCCGGCAACAAAAAAGCGGGAATAATCCCGCTTTTTTTACGTCTCAATAGTGAGGCGGTGGCGTCTCTTCTGACTGGGACGCGAGATTAGACGGTTGACTGGCCTTCAGTTTCTCCGTCAGTAACCGCAGATGATCGCGCAGTTTCGCCATTTCCAGCTCATGCTGGGTGACCGTTTGGTTAAGATCTTCAATGGTGATCTCCTGAAACGCCAGGCGGCTTTCAAGTTCTTCCATCCGCGCTTCAATACTCATTTCTTGCATCATTAACCTCTTAACTGTGAGTTCCGGCGTGCTTCCCGGTGCCGCGGATTCTACTTAACTTTCGGCTCTCACGCAGCATTCCTTCGTCAACGGGGAAACTAATTTAAACAAAAATAGTCTGAAAAGTGTCGAGAATCAGGAGCGTTCGTATGTAGATTTGTTCTGCAAGGCTATATAGTACGCTTCTCACTTAGTAAATCTTGGGGCGAGAGGCCCCGGCCCTGGAGAGATGGATGAAATCACTGTTTAAAGTAACGCTTCTGGCAACCACGATGGCCGTTGCACTGAATGCGCCGCTGGCGTTTGCCGCTGACTCTGCGAAAACCGCAGCAGCCGCAGAAAGCAAATCCGCTTTTAAAAACGACGACCAGAAATCCGCTTATGCACTGGGTGCTTCGCTGGGTCGTTACATGGAAAACTCCCTGAAAGAACAGGAAAAACTGGGCATCAAACTGGATAAAGATCAGCTGATCGCCGGTGTTCAGGACGCATTTGCTGATAAGAGCAAACTGTCCGATCAGGAAATCGAGCAAACCCTGCAGGCTTTTGAAGCGCGCGTGAAGTCTTCCGCTCAGGCGAAGATGGAGAAAGACGCCGCGGATAACGAAGCGAAAGGTAAAGAGTACCGCGCGAAATTCGCCAAAGAGAAAGATGTGAAAACCTCTTCTACTGGCCTGCTGTACAAAGTAGAGAAAGCGGGTACCGGTAGCGCACCGACCGATAGCGACACCGTGGTAGTAAACTACAAAGGCACGCTGATCGATGGTAAAGAGTTCGATAACTCTTACACTCGTGGTGAGCCGCTCTCCTTCCGTCTTGATGGCGTGATTCCAGGCTGGACTGAAGGCCTGAAAAACATCAAGAAAGGCGGCAAAATCAAGCTGGTTATCCCACCGGATCTGGCTTACGGTAAAACCGGCGTTCCGGGTATCCCGGCTAACTCCACCCTGGTCTTCGACGTTGAACTGTTAGACGTTAAGCCAGCACCAAAAGCGGACGCGAAAGCTGACGCTGCGCCAGCTGAGAAAGCTGCAACCGCAGACAAAAAATAAGAGTCTGATAGCCGCCGCCCATTGGGCGGCGGCTTTTTATTACCTGCCTGATATAATTAATACTGGAAAGCGCCAGGTGCGCGTATTACTTTAGATCCCCCTATTAGTGATGAGCCTGCCCTGACAACATAACGACAGGCTCCTGAAAAGGAGTGCTTTTTTACATGTCCAGGTCGCTTTTAACCAACGAAACCAGTGAACTTGATTTACTGGATCAACGTCCTTTCGATAAAACCGATTTCGAGATCCTGAAGTCCTACGAAGCGGTCGTGGACGGGTTAGCGATGCTCATTGGTTCCCATTGTGAAATTGTGCTGCATTCTTTGCAGGACCTGAAGTGCTCGGCTATTCGAATCGCTAACGGCGAACATACCGGACGGAAAATCGGCTCGCCGATTACCGACCTGGCCCTGCGCATGCTGCACGATATGACCGGCGCAGATAGCAGCGTTTCCAAATGCTATTTTACTCGTGCCAAAAGTGGCGTGCTGATGAAGTCCGTGACCATCGCGATCCGCAATCGCGAACAACGTGTCATTGGGCTGCTGTGCATCAACATGAACCTTGATGTGCCTTTCTCACAAATCATGAACACCTTTATTCCGCCGGAAACGCCGGAAGTGAATTCGCAGGTTAACTTTGCCTCTTCGGTTGAAGACCTGGTCACCCAGACGCTGGAGTTCACGATTGAAGAGGTGAATGCCGATCGTAACGTTTCCAATAACGCTAAAAATCGCCAGATCGTGCTCAACCTTTACGAGAAAGGCATCTTTGATATCAAGGATGCGATTAATCAGGTGGCCGACCGCCTGAACATCTCCAAACACACGGTGTATCTCTACATTCGCCAGTTCAAAAGCGGCGACTTTGTGGGGCAAGATAAGTAATGCGTTTTGCCATCATGGTGACCGGCCCGGCCTACGGGACGCAACACGCCAGCAGCGCGCTGCAGTTTGCGCAGGCGGTGCTGAGCGAAGGTCACGAGCTTGCCTGCGTGTTCTTTTATCGCGAGGGCGTCTACAACGCCAATCAGCTTACCGCGCCTGCCAGCGATGAGTTCGACGTGGTGCGCGGCTGGCAGCAGCTGCATGATGAACAAGGCGTCGAGTTGCATATTTGTGTGGCGGCGGCGCTGCGTCGTGGTGTTACGGATGAAACCGAAGCGAAAAATCTGTCGCTGCCAGGTTTTAATCTTCAGCCAGGGTTTTCTCTGAGCGGGTTGGGTGCGTTGGCGCAAGCCGCGTTGACCTGCGATCGCATGGTGCAGTTCTGATGAAACGTGTCGCTTTTGTTTTTTCGACGGCACCGCACGGGAGCGCCTCCGGGCGTGAAGGGCTCGATGCCCTGCTGGCCGCATCCGCGTTAAGTGACGATCTCGGCGTATTTTTTATCGGTGACGGGGTGTTTCAGCTGTTGAGCGATCAAAAGCCGTCAGCGGTGCTGGCGCGCGATTACATCGCCACCTTTAAGCTGATGCCACTCTACGATATTGAGAACGTCTGGCTGTGCGCGGCGTCGCTGCGTGAGCGCGGCTTAAGTGCGGCCACGGCCTTTGTCACAGACGTTGAGTTGCTGGAGCCTGATGCGCTTCGTCAGCAGCTTGATGGCTATGATGTGATTCTTCACTTCTGAGGCATCTATGCTGCATACCCTAAGTACTTCTCCCTGGCATACGGACATCACCGCGCTACTGCGCGTGGTGAAAGAGGGGGATGACCTGCTGCTTCGCTCTGATGGCGTGGTGGCGGCAATTGAAGGCAGCCGCTTTCTTGATATTCTCCGTTCTGCCCCCATATCCCTACACGTGCTGAATGAAGATGTTGAAGCGCGTGGGCTGTGCGGTCAAATTTCGAACAGTGTCGTCAGGGTTGGCTATACTGACTTCGTCAGGCTGGCGGTAAAACATGCGTCTCAGATGGCCTGGTAGATGCCAGGTTGTTGTATATTTCTTGACACCTTTTCGACACCGCCCTAAAATTCTGCGTCCTCATATTATATGAGGCGATTTATTACGTGTTTACGAAGCAAAAGCTAAAACCAGGAGCTATTTAATGGCAACAGTTAACCAGCTGGTTCGCAAACCACGTGCTCGCAAAGTTGCAAAAAGCAACGTGCCGGCACTGGAAGCCTGCCCGCAGAAACGTGGCGTATGTACTCGTGTATATACTACCACTCCTAAAAAACCGAACTCCGCACTGCGTAAAGTTTGCCGTGTTCGTCTGACTAACGGTTTTGAAGTAACCTCCTACATCGGTGGTGAAGGTCATAACCTGCAGGAGCACTCCGTGATCCTGATCCGTGGCGGTCGTGTAAAAGACCTTCCGGGTGTTCGTTACCACACCGTTCGTGGTGCGCTTGACTGCTCCGGCGTTAAAGACCGTAAGCAAGCTCGCTCCAAGTATGGCGTGAAGCGTCCTAAGGCTTAATGGTTCTCCGTTAAGTAAGGCCAAACGTTTTAAATTAATGTCAAACTAAACTCTTTGAGTTTTGGACAATCCTGAATTAACAACGGAGTATTTCCATGCCACGTCGTCGCGTCATTGGTCAGCGTAAAATCCTGCCGGATCCTAAGTTCGGATCAGAACTGCTGGCTAAATTTGTCAACATCCTGATGGTAGATGGTAAAAAATCTACTGCAGAAACTATCGTATACAGCGCGCTGGAGACCCTGGCTCAGCGCTCTGGTAAAAATGAACTGGAAGCTTTCGAAGTAGCTCTCGAAAACGTGCGCCCGACTGTCGAAGTTAAGTCTCGCCGCGTTGGTGGTTCTACTTATCAGGTACCAGTTGAAGTCCGTCCGGTCCGTCGTAATGCTCTGGCAATGCGTTGGATCGTTGAAGCTGCTCGTAAACGCGGTGATAAATCCATGGCTCTGCGCCTGGCGAACGAACTCACTGATGCTGCAGATAACAAAGGTACTGCAGTTAAGAAACGTGAAGACGTTCACCGTATGGCCGAAGCCAACAAGGCGTTCGCACACTACCGTTGGTAATCCCTTCGGAGTATTAGTCACCAGGCGGGCGCTTCAGCGAAGCAGCCCGCTTTGGGTTACTTAACTGAACGCCTAAAAAGATAAACGAGGAATCAAATGGCTCGTACAACACCCATCGCACGCTACCGTAACATCGGTATCAGTGCGCACATCGACGCCGGTAAAACCACTACTACCGAACGTATTCTGTTCTACACCGGTGTAAACCACAAAATCGGTGAAGTTCACGACGGCGCGGCTACCATGGACTGGATGGAGCAGGAGCAGGAACGTGGTATTACCATCACTTCCGCAGCGACTACTGCATTCTGGTCTGGTATGGCTAAGCAGTATGAACCGCATCGCGTAAACATCATCGACACCCCGGGGCACGTTGACTTCACTATCGAAGTAGAACGTTCCATGCGTGTTCTTGATGGTGCGGTAATGGTTTACTGCGCAGTTGGTGGTGTTCAGCCACAGTCTGAAACCGTATGGCGTCAGGCTAACAAATATAAAGTTCCACGCATTGCGTTCGTTAACAAAATGGACCGCATGGGTGCAAACTTCCTGAAAGTTGTTGGTCAGATCAAAACCCGTCTGGGCGCGAACCCGGTTCCGCTGCAGCTGGCAATTGGTGCTGAAGAACATTTCACCGGTGTTGTTGACCTGGTGAAAATGAAAGCCATCAACTGGAACGAAGAAGACGCAGGTGTAACCTTCACCTACGAAGATATCCCGGCAGATATGCAGGAACTGGCTGACGAATGGCACCAGAACCTGCTGGAATCCGCTGCGGAAGCTTCTGAAGAGCTGATGGAGAAATACCTGGGTGGTGAAGAACTGACTGAAGCAGAAATCAAAGGTGCTCTGCGTCAGCGCGTTCTGAACAACGAAATCATCCTGGTAACCTGTGGTTCTGCGTTCAAGAACAAAGGTGTTCAGGCGATGCTGGATGCGGTAATTGATTACCTGCCATCCCCAATCGATGTTCCGGCGATCAACGGTATCCTGGACGACGGTAAAGACACGCCGGCTGAGCGTCACGCAAGTGATGACGAGCCGTTCGCTGCACTGGCGTTCAAAATCGCTACCGACCCGTTTGTTGGTAACCTGACCTTCTTCCGTGTGTACTCCGGTGTGGTTAACTCTGGTGATACCGTACTGAACTCCGTGAAAGCTGCACGTGAGCGTTTCGGTCGTATCGTTCAGATGCACGCTAACAAACGTGAAGAGATCAAAGAAGTTCGCGCGGGCGATATCGCTGCTGCAATCGGTCTGAAAGACGTAACCACTGGTGACACTCTGTGTGATCAAGATGCGCCGATCATTCTGGAACGTATGGAATTCCCTGAGCCGGTAATCTCCATCGCAGTAGAACCGAAAACCAAAGCTGACCAGGAAAAAATGGGTCTGGCTCTGGGTCGTCTGGCTAAAGAAGACCCGTCATTCCGCGTATGGACTGACGAAGAATCTAACCAGACCATCATCGCTGGTATGGGTGAGCTGCACCTCGACATCATCGTTGACCGTATGAAGCGTGAATTCAACGTTGAAGCGAACGTCGGTAAACCTCAGGTTGCTTACCGCGAAGCGATTCGCGCGAAAGTTACCGATATCGAAGGTAAACACGCGAAACAGTCTGGTGGTCGCGGTCAGTATGGTCACGTCGTTATCGACATGTACCCGCTGGAGCCGGGCTCTAACCCGAAAGGTTACGAGTTCATCAACGACATTAAAGGTGGTGTAATTCCTGGCGAATACATCCCGGCCGTTGATAAAGGCATCCAGGAACAGCTGAAGTCTGGTCCGCTGGCTGGTTATCCGGTTGTAGACATGGGTATTCGTCTGCACTTCGGTTCTTACCACGACGTTGACTCCTCTGAACTGGCGTTTAAACTGGCTGCTTCTATCGCCTTTAAAGAAGGCTTTAAGAAAGCAAAACCTGTTCTGCTTGAGCCTATCATGAAGGTTGAAGTAGAAACTCCGGAAGAGAACACTGGTGATGTTATCGGTGACTTGAGCCGTCGTCGCGGTATGCTGCGCGGTCAGGAATCTGAAGTAACTGGCGTTAAGATCCACGCTGAAGTTCCGCTGTCTGAAATGTTCGGATATGCAACTCAGCTGCGTTCTCTGACCAAAGGTCGTGCATCATACACCATGGAATTCCTGAAGTATGATGATGCGCCGAACAACGTTGCTCAGGCCGTAATCGAAGCCCGTGGTAAATAATCCCCGGGGTTAAAACCTAAGTCCCGTGCTCTCTCCTGAAGGGGAGAGCACTATAGTAAGGAATATAGCCGTGTCTAAAGAAAAATTTGAACGTACAAAACCGCACGTCAACGTTGGTACTATCGGCCACGTCGACCACGGTAAAACTACTCTGACCGCTGCAATCACCACCGTACTGGCTAAAACCTACGGCGGTGCTGCTCGTGCTTTCGACCAGATCGATAACGCACCGGAAGAAAAAGCTCGTGGTATCACCATCAACACTTCTCACGTTGAATATGACACCCCGACTCGCCACTACGCGCACGTAGACTGCCCGGGCCACGCCGACTATGTTAAAAACATGATCACCGGTGCTGCGCAGATGGA
>NZ_VTZO01000017.1:0-2395 GCF_008369545.1 Pseudocitrobacter sp. 73
CCGGGCACACTATAAGTAATATCTGTGACCCAGACCTGATTGGCCCGGACAACAGTAAACTGCCGTTGCACGCGATTAGGGGCAACCACTGAAGGCCGGCCGGCGATACGACGCGGCGCTTTATAGCCGCGTACGGCTTTGATCCGGTTTTGTTGCATAATACGACCCACCCGGTTTTTGCCGCAGGTTTCCCCGATTTCGTTCAGGTCGCCATGAACCCGCCGGTAACCGTATACGCCTCCGCTCAGTGAATATGAGTCGCGGATAAGCATCAGCAGACGCTGGTTATCTTTATCACGCGCCGAGACCGGGTTGTGCAGCCACGCATAGAACCCGGCCCGGGCGACATTCAGTACCCGACACATCGTCATCACACCCCATACAGTGCGGTGTTCATTGATAAAGCGGTACTTCAGTCGGGCTCCCTTGCAAAGTACCGCGCGGCCTTTTTCAGGATATCCCGTTCTTCTTCGGTGCGTTTTAGCTGCGCCCGGAGTTTCAGGATCTCGCTTTTGGCTTCCAGTAAATCCCGGGCATGCTGTTCGCTGTTATCAGGTTTGATAGCCCGTAGCCACTTGTAGAGGCTGTGTGCAGAAACGCCCAGACGGTCGGATACTTCGGCAACGGAATAACCGCGTTCTGTTATCTGACGGACGGCTTCTTCCTTAAATTCAGGTGTAAATCGTGGTGTGCCCATACGCTCCTCCTATGCTCAAACTATAGGGCAGGATCGTCTACCGGGGCGGGGTCAGTCCATCAACGGCTCGGAAGTGTCTAGATTATCCGTGGCGATTCACTAGGGTTACCTAATTCACCTATGTCTACTTCTGGCACAATGCAGAAATGAGATAGATTTACTTTATCCGCTTCTCGCTCAAAGCTGTCCGTAATCCCCTGCCTGCTTAAAAAAACCGGATTAACGTGTGATGTTTTTACGTTTTCCAGGCAGCCTTCATCGGTAAGTACCTGTCTTACAGACTTCAATGCACTTAGTTAAGAAACATCCTAATCGTCCTTTCGCCGATCGCGAGATCTGTTATGGCAGCTAAACTCGATTGATACCCCAATCCGCCGGGCAGCATTTCCTTTCCGCACGCAAGAAGGAGAAGATCATGAAAGCAGTAATTTACAACGGTCCTTATGATGTAAAAGTAAAAGACGTACCGGATGCGAAAATTGTCCGCCCCACGGATGTACTCGTCCGCATCACCACCACCAACATTTGTGGGTCGGACTTGCACATGTATGAGGGCCGGACCAGCTTTGAACAGGGACGGATTCTGGGTCACGAAAACCTGGGTGAAGTGGTCGAAATTGGCTCAGGCGTTGAACGTATTAAGGTGGGCGACTATGTTTGTCTGCCGTTTAACGTGGGATGTGGTTTTTGCGAAAACTGTGAAAAAGGTCTGACCGGCTTTTGTCTCACTACCAATCCGGGTTCGGCAGGCGCAGCTTATGGTTTTGCTGAAATGGGTCCCTGGGAGGGGGGGCAGGCGGAACTGCTTCGGGTGCCATTTGCCGACTTTAACTGCCTTGTTCTTCCCCCTGATGCGGCAGAAAAAGAAGATGATTATGTGATGCTCTCTGACATTTTTCCTACCGGCTGGCATGCAACAGAACTTGCCGGATTGAAGCCTGGTGAAAGCGTGGCCATTTATGGCGCGGGGCCGGTCGGTTTGATGGCAGCTCATTCGGCGATCATTAAAGGTGCTTCACAGGTGTTTGTGGTTGATACGCACACAGACCGGTTGGCTCTGGCTGAAAAAATGGGGGCGACGGGCATCAATGCTACTGGCGATGAAGCTGTACAAAAAATTCTCGACCTGACGGATGGACGCGGTACGGATTGTGGCTGCGAATGTGTTGGCTATCAGTGCTGTAACAAACATGGCCATGAAGATAACTCTGTCACCATGAACAGTCTTGTTGCGTCGACGAAAGCAACCGGGGGAATTGGTGTGGTTGGCGTCTTTATTCCTCAGGATCCGGGGGCTGAATCGGAGCTTGCCAGAGAGGGTAAGATGCCATTTGATTTTGGGAGTTTCTGGTTTAAAGGACAGGCAATCCGTACCGGCCAGGCGAACGTTAAGGCCTATAACCGTCAGCTGTCTCGCCTCATCCATCACGATAAAGCCAGTCCGGGCAAAATAATTTCTCATCGTCTTTCGCTTGAAGAGGCTCCTGCCGGATATAAGCACTTCGATGAGCGGGATGAAGGATGGACGAAGGTTATCCTTAAGCCTTAAATAGAGTTATCCGGTATGAGAAAGCAAAAACCGGGAAAGAATGTATGACTTTTGACAGGGTGCAATAAAATATCCTGTCAGGGCGTTATTATTCATACTTTCAGCTGCCAGGTGATGCTGCCAACTTACTGATTTAGTGTATGATGGTG
>NZ_VTZO01000018.1:0-9268 GCF_008369545.1 Pseudocitrobacter sp. 73
ACTTGTTCGCACCTTCCCTAGGCTTATCCGCCCGTCAGCCATCAGTTTCTGCAGACTCAATACGAAACCTTCATCATTCTTTTCTCTGAGTGAAACAGCATAACTCTGATTCAGCATTTGCACTGCGACTTTGAGTTGCGGTTCGGCGAGAGCCTGACACTTCTCATCCATCCGGCTATAAGAAACCAGCCAGTCTCGCATCTGAATATGTGGTGCCACTCGCTGCCATGCTTCAGCGAAACCCCACAAGGCCGTCAGTTCTTCAAGCCGTGGGATATTTATAGCACCAATCGCGTCTTTAAGAGGCGTATCAAGCAACTCGCTCCTGGCAAGCTCCACCGTGGACTGATAGTGGATGCTCATCAGAAATTCGCTCCATCTTTCTGTATCGTTATTAAAAATTCGGGATATTTGTTGATAAGTTAGCGAGAGCATCTCGTCAAAATCATCCGGAGCAATACCGGGTTCGGTCTGACTAGCTTTGGGATCGCGAAGTAATACTTTAATATCTCGCTCCCCGTATCTGACCACCAGTAAGTAGAGAGCAATAAGAATATGGCGATGATCTTCTGTTGCAGGAACGGTAAGGTTCAGAATATGAATATCATTAACAAACTTCTTCATTAATCGCGGTGTGATACGAGGATACTCAGAGGGTTTCCAGCGCTCAAGCAACACCGTTGCTTCCCGGCACGCTATCCCTGCATCCTCATTTACTGTTTCTTTCCAGTACTGCCTTAACGCTTCCTGCCATCCTGCCGAAATAAGAGGAGGAACCTGAAAACTTACAGGAATCCGCTTTGCAATAAACTCACGCCCGCTGAAACCCGCCACAGAAAGTGAGGCTGAAACCTGTCTTGCCGAATAGGGCACCACTATCCTGAAGTGTTCATGAGTGGCTCCGGCAATAAGCTCCATATCACTCCAGAGCTCTTTCACTTTGTCTGCACTGATTCGGTCCAGATTATCAATGATAAGGATGAAGCGATCTCCATGGGAAATGACCTCTTTGGAGGTAAATCCCTGCAGAGCTTCAGCCAGCTCAATAGCTCCGACCTCCTTATTAACTAGCCAAGTCTCTTCAATCCTGTCAGTACTGTTGCGTTTGAACAAATCACCAATACTCGAATACCCTTTCTTTCTGTACCATTCCATGTTCTGCAGGCATGCCAGTCCTGCGACCATAATGGCAGGAGAAAGAAACGCGGCCACCTCAACATAAAAAAGCCACCCTAATAATGACTCCTTGTTAGTAAAATATTGATTAAGGTCTGTTAGCACATAACGAAGCATCTGCACGGAAAGCAATGACAGTAAAATAAAAACGACGGTCAACCAGCTTAGCCTGCTGCTGACCCTCTTGTCGTATTCAACGATGTTACCCAGAGCCAGATTTTTATACTTATCCAACACATCCCGGGAGCCCGGACATTGTAGGCTGACCCCGTGGTGGATGACATCGATAAGCGCTTTTTTAGTTGAGCCATGATGGTAACGTTCTGCATCAAAGTTAATGAACGTAAAATCATCTTTAAGCTTTTTCTGCAGGAACTTCAATATTGTTGACTTACCTGAACCCAGCTCACCTTCCAGACCAATAATATTGACATCAGGTGTCCTGATGATCTGAGCCACATTCTCTGCAACTTTTTCATGACTGCTGCCTCTAAACATATCCTGGTCAGCGGGTGATTCCGTCTGCAATCGTAGAGTCATTCAGCAATTTCCTTCGTTATAACGTAAGATTCTTTCACTATTAGACACAGTACAGAGCCCACAGCAACCAAATGACTGCAGCCGGGGCAGTTTAGTTTTAAGCATGCATAAGCCGATTTCGATGGAATCCCTTTCACACAATAATATTGAATTGAAGCAATGAAAACATTAATGTGTTTGTTGTGACTAGCTGCAGGGGCCTGGAAGAAATTCCAAAGCCTGACAAACCGGAACAGGGCTTGCTCTGCTCCGGTTTTATCCAGTTCATCTTGAAGCCCTTGTTTTTGTTACATATCCCTGCTCACTCTTTCAGCCATTGTTAAGCTTCTTGTGTGTAATCTGCGAATAATACGGATGCAAAATTGATGCAATGGATTATACATACCTACAGCGCACGTTACGCTGAGCTGAATCGAATTTCAGAGAACGTTCTTCGCTATTACCCTGCCCAGCCAGTTGAACACATTTTATCATCCGGCCCCGAGAGTGACATGTTCTCTGCCTGGTACAGCCTTCATCAGAGTCAAACTAGACGTTATTTACAGGCAAAAGAAGACAGCTACAGAGCTTAAGTCTGACATTATTCGTGGCTGTGTCTGCCTTCGGAGTTTTCAGCTTATCCCGATAACAGCGGTTTTGAAAAATTGACGTTTTTTACACCGGTACATTGCCCGAACGCAATCTCCCCCGTAGCGAAATACCGCCCCGCAGAAAATCGTCCATGCTCGGCATGCCCCTGGAACATCAGCATCTTTTCAATAAAGGTTTTACAGCCTATAGTCTGTATAACACAAAATACACCTTACCTGCTGTATTACAGGGCGGTACTCCCTACTCAGTCTGCGAGGCAGGTCACTTATGAATAATCAGTTCCCGATAAAAACGCTGAACCAGCTCAGACCTGTGCTAATCGGGTTTCGCAAAATCAAGGGCTTCACGCAAAAAGATGTGTCTGAGAGGCTTGGCGTAACGCAGCAAACCTATGCCCGCCTGGAAGCAAACCCTGCTAGCGCCAGTATTGATCGTCTGTACAAGGTATTCAGTATTCTGGGCGTAGAAATAACGCTGTCATCTATTTCCCCTTCACCCTTCATTTCCCACACAGAGATGAGGGGGGCATTTGACAGCACTCCCGCCAGACGGGAGAAATGGTGACTATTAGAAGTTTGCTAGTTTTGTCGAATGACGCCAACTACATGTCCGCATCCATCGAGTAGTGGCTTCAAGCCACGATTGTCACTGCCTCCGCTGCCTTTTTCCAGTAACTCTCTCCTTTTAATTCTAATATTTAGGGGTGTCAACGCAAAGCAGAAACGGCACCTTCTTTGCGAGACAGAAATGACCTGTGATTGCCTGGCCGATTTATGGCAGCTAAGTGCGAGAAGCGGATATAGCGAATTCGCCATTGTACGGGATTAGCAGGTTTACTGAAGCAACCTGCGATGGCGTTATGGCAATAGTCAGTCCCCTGTCCAGTCGGCATAGGTGGCCACCTCGTCACCGCCGGGGATAAACTGATTGAAGCCTCCGCGCAAAATCACTTATTCTTTTCCGTTAATAAAATGCAGGAGCAAAGTCATGACTGGCGAAATTCGTGGGCGAGGCAGGCCACGAAAAACAGAGAGTACCTATACAGGGTAAGGGTGCCAACTTACTGATTTAGTGTATGATGGTGTTTTTGAGGTGCTCCAGTGGCTTCTGTTTCTATCAGCTGTCCCTCCTGTTCAGCTACTGAAGGCGTGGTGCGTAACGGTAAAAGTACTGCCGGACATCAGCGCTATCTCTGCTCTCACTGCCGTAAAACATGGCAGCTACAGTTCACTTACATCGCCTCTCAGCCCGGTACACACCAGAAAATTATTGATATGGCCATGAATGGCGTCGGATGTCGCGCCAGTGCACGCATTATGGGCGTTGGCCTCAACACGATTTTACGACACTTAAAAAACTCAGGCCGCAGTCGGTAAACTCACGCATACAACCGGGCAGTGACGTTATTGTTTGCGCGGAAATGGACGAACAGTGGGGTTACGTCGGCGCTAAATCACGCCAGCGCTGGTTGTTTTACGCGTATGACAGGATACGGAGGACGGTTGTGGCGCACGTATTCGGTGAACGCACGTTGGTCACGCTGGAGCGTCTTCTGGGCCTGCTGTCGGCCTTTGAGGTCGTGGTATGGATGACGGATGGCTGGCCGCTTTATGAATCACGCCTGAAGGGAGAACTGCACGTTATCAGCAAGCGATATACGCAGCGCATTGAGCGGCATAACCTGAATCTGAGGCAGCATCTGGCAAGGCTGGGCAGGAAGTCACTGTCTTTCTCAAAATCGGTGGAGCTGCATGACAAAGTCATCGGGCATTATCTGAACATAAAACACTATCAGTAAGTTGGAGTCATTACCGGTGCTCTGATATATTTATTATACTATAGTGGGGTATGTGTTGATCTTAATGTAATACTCCCCTATAGTATAAGAAATACAGAGCAGTGAGGTAAGCAATGCCCAGTACTCCTGAAGAGAAAAAAAAGGTCCTAACCCGGGTTCGCCGTATCCGGGGTCAGATTGATGCTCTGGAAAGAGCACTTGAAAGTGGCGCTGAATGCCGTTCCGTTCTCCAGCAAATCGCCGCCGTCCGGGGCGCCGCTAACGGACTGATGGCAGAGGTGCTGGAGAGCCACATACGGGAAACCTTTGACCAGAATGACAGCTACAGTCATGAAGTCAGTAAATCAGTTGACGATACGATTGAGCTGGTTCGTGCCTATCTTAAATAGGTGAGGCCATTATTACATTGAGGATATATTACGTATGAAATCACGTGCCGCTGTTGCATTTGCACCAGGGAAGCCCCTGGAGATTGTTGAAATTGATGTTGCTCCGCCTAAAAAAGGCGAGGTGCTGATTAAAAACACCCACACAGGTGTCTGCCATACCGATGCCTTTACCCTCTCAGGGAATGACCCTGAGGGCGTTTTCCCGGTGGTTCTCGGCCACGAGGGAGCCGGTATCGTCGTTGAAGTTGGTGAAGGCGTCACCAGTGTGAAGCCGGGTGACCATGTTATTCCGCTCTACACCGCTGAATGCGGGGAGTGTGAATTCTGCCAGTCCGGTAAAACGAACCTCTGTGTATCGGTTCGCGAGACTCAGGGCAAAGGACTGATGCCTGACGGGACCACTCGCTTTTCATACAACGGTCAGCCTCTTTACCACTACATGGGATGTTCCACATTCAGTGAATACACCGTTGTGGCCGAGGTTTCTCTGGCAAAAATTAACCCGGAGGCGAACCATGAACACGTCTGCCTGTTGGGTTGTGGCGTGACTACCGGTATTGGCGCCGTCCATAACACGGCTAAAGTGCAGCCGGGCGATTCAGTTGCCATTTTTGGTCTGGGGGCAATTGGTCTGGCTGCGGTACAGGGGGCCCGTCAGGCAAAAGCGGGACGTATTATCGCTATCGATACTAATCCGACAAAATTTGACCTGGCCCGTCAGTTCGGGGCCACTGACTGCATTAACCCGAATGATTATGACAAACCGATTAAAGATGTTCTGCTGGATATCAACAAGTGGGGTATTGACCATACCTTTGAATGTATCGGTAACGTTAACGTCATGCGTGCAGCGCTGGAAAGTGCTCACCGTGGGTGGGGGCAGTCCGTTGTCATTGGTGTCGCAGGGGCCGGACAGGAGATTTCCACCCGTCCTTTCCAGCTGGTCACCGGGCGCGTATGGAAAGGTTCCGCGTTTGGCGGAGTAAAAGGCCGCACTCAGCTCCCCGGTATGGTCGAGGATGCCATGAAGGGGGATATTGACCTTGAGCCATTTGTAACCCATACGATGACACTGGATGAAATCAATGACGCCTTCGAGCTTATGCATGAAGGCAAATCTATCCGGACAGTGATTCATTACTGATCCCATCAGAATTTTAATCAACTCAAACTGAAGGAAGTGGAAAATGACAACTCCGGTAATTTCTGGTGACGGCATCTTTTCTCATGTGTTCATTGGCGCAGCCGATGTCGAGAAATCCTCCGCATTTTACGATGTCGTCCTGGGCACGCTTGGTATCAATAACCTCGGCCCGTTTGGCAACGGCTGGGTACTCTATGGCCGCGAAAAGCCGGCATTTATCATTGCCCGTCCGGGCAACGGTGAAGCACCTTCCGCTAACGGGGTGACTGTCGGCTTCGCTGCTGCCACCCCGGAAGAGGTTGATGCTTTCCATGCTGCCGGCCTTGCCGCCGGTGGAGCTGATGAAGGTCAACCTGGCCCGCGTGGTCACCTTCCCGGGGCCTATGCTGCCTACCTGCGGGATCCGGCGGGTAACAAAATCACGGCGTATACGTTTATCTGACGTCCGGATTTAAAGATACTTCCCCTGGCTTCGGTCAGGGGAAATAACCATGAGATAACGGCTGATGGAACTCATTGAGCAGCATGCCAGCTCTGGCGGCTGGCAAAACGTGTACCGGCATTATTCACAATCCCTTAATTGTGAAATGAATTTCGGTGTGTATCTTCCTCCCAAAGCAGTAACAGAAAAACTGCCGGTACTATACTGGTTGTCGGGCCTGACCTGTACTGAGCAGAATTTCATCACCAAATCAGGTATGCAGCATTATGCAGCCCGGCATAACGTCATCGTTGTTGTCCCGGATACCAGTCCCCGGGGTAATAATGTCCCGGATGCCGACAGTTACGATCTTGGCCAGGGGGCCGGTTTTTATCTGAACGCGACGGAACAGCCGTGGAATGTTCATTACAGGATGTATGACTATATTCTCAGAGAGCTTCCGGATGTCGTCATGAATCATTTTCCTGCAACGGCAAGAAAATCTATATCCGGTCATTCTATGGGAGGGCTGGGTGCTCTGGTGCTGGCTCTGCGAAATCCTGGTGAATATGTGAGCGTATCAGCATTTTCCCCGATAGTATCGCCTTCTCAGGTGCCATGGGGGCAACAGGCATTTAGCGCTTACCTGGGTGAAAACAGAAAAACGTGGGAAGCCTACGATCCAGTCAGCCTCATTTTACAGGGTGAAAAATTACCAGAAATCTTCATTGATCAGGGGCTGAGTGACGCCTTTTATGAAGAGCAACTGCGCACCAAAATCCTTGAGAGAGTATGCAATGAGATGAACCTCAATGCGTCGTTCCGATATCATACTGGATACGACCACAGCTATTATTTCATTTCCAGCTTTATTGGTGAGCACATTGCTTACCATGCCAACAGGCTCAGGCTGTCAGCATGAGTTGATTTCCAGCCTCAGAAAATGTGCTTAATTTTCAGGCCTGAACAGGGCCTGAACCCTGCAGACCTGAGATGTACTGTAACTGGTGGCTTCAGCAGTTTCTCTTATGCTCAGTTTCTTGACCTGTCGGTAATACAGAACTTTCTTATGTCGTTCCTGATCGGCCTGTTTGCCCCGGTGAATAGCCACGGATAATCTAGACACTTCCGAGCCGTTGATGGACTGACCCCGCCCCGGTAGACGATCCTGCCCTATAGTTTGGACTGACCCCACGCCTGTAGACAAATCCTGTCCTCACGACGAGGCCTGTTCGAAGGCCTCCGGACTGACGCCGCCGAGGTGGCTGTGGCGCCGGGACCGGTTATAGAAGACTTCAATGTAATCGAAGATCCGCCCGGGCCAGATCCCTGGTTTTATATATGCGTTTTCTGATCCGTTCTTTTTTCAGCGAACTGAAGAACGATTCGGCCACCGCATTATCCCAGCAGTTGCCACGCCGGCTCATGCTCGGCGCCAGGTTATTGGCCCGGTAGAAGCGCTGCCAGTCGTCACTGCCGTACTGGCTGCCCTGGACGCCCTTCTAAGAGTCAAGCTGTTATCGGGATACTGTTGATCCGCCTGTTTTGATTGCGCAGTAACGTGTAAACTTCGCGGGAGATATATCGCTTTAGACAGCGTATCGCTTCCATTTTTGTATGTCCTTCGGCTACACGCCTGGCGACATATTCCTTTGTTTTTGCGTCAGTTCGTAAGCGTCCGATGGCGATGATGTGAAGTGCACTATTTGCAGCACGATCTCCACCACGATTAAGTCGGTAACGGTTCGTTTTTCCAGAAGAAACGGGGACCGGGCTGACACCACACAGTGCCGCAAATCCTGATTCTGATCTTAACCGTTGAGGATTGTCTCCGGCAGTGATCAGCAACTGTGAAGCGCTTTCGTATCCGATAGCATTACGTTTAATCAGCTCAGGTGCCAACTCGTCGACAATTGCCGCAATCATGACATCCAGATCAGCGATTTCGTCATGTAACTCGAGATAGCGTCGGGCAAGGGACTTTAATGAAATGCGATAAACGTTGGTTACATTGCGGTATTCACTGGCATCAGGTCTCCAGGAACCCAGGGTCCTGATGAGCTGCATGCGCGTCATATTTCTGAGCTGTTCACGTAATTCATCCGGGGCAGAGATAATATTTGAATGGATAATCTGGAGAGCGACTCTGCGGGCTGATATTGCTGTTTTTCGGCAAGTTTTTAATACCCGCAGGGACTCAATCATGCCATCACGCGTTTTGGGAGTAACTGTCCTGATGCCTGAGAATGCTGCATGAGCGGCACATTCAGCATCAATTGTGTCACTTTTACCCCGTTTGCGTCGCTCCATCCGGTCTGGAGCAGTCACCTCAAGAACTTCTAACCCGGCGTTCTGAAAATAACGAAGCAAACCGGAACCATAGGTACCTGTGCACTCAACACCAATTCACTTTAATGTCCCAAACGAGGTCATCCATGCCAGCATCTGCCGGTAACCTTGTCGTGTTGTGGAGAAATACTGAGTCCCAAGGACTTTATTGTTCTGATCTACGACAGCGGCAACGTGCAAATCTTTATGTGTATCCACGCCACCCACAACGGCAGCTTCGGTAACTTTATCAACCATGACAGAGCTCCTGTGAGGAAACAGAGTTGAATCTCCAGACAGATAACCTGGACAGGACAGTAACGAGACAAGCCGTCAGGCCCTTCTTGAGTCACGCGCATCGGTGAGGAGATGCCTCGCATGAAGGCGCTTCCGGCAACCGACGGGTCCAGGGCAGGACACAAAAGGTCGATCGCTGTGTGAGTCAGGATGCGGGAAGGTCTTCACTGCATCAGTAATCACACCAATCTGGTTAAACGGCAAACTAAGTGGTGGTAAAGACTGACATCGGCATTATTACTATCGCTGTGGAACATCACCCCGACGGGCTTACCACGGGTTTCCCATGCCATTTCCAGTGCTTTCATGGTGAGCCTGCTGTCCGGCGAGAACGACATGGCCCAGCCCACTGGTTTTCTTGCGAACAGGTCGAGAACAACGGCGAGGTACGCCCAGCGCTTACCCGTCCAGAGTAGAGTAAGAGGCAGGGCGTAGTCGGACTATTTCCCTGCCTCTCCTCCCCGAACCGGACGTGCACCTTTCAGCGCATCCGGCTCTCCATTTAAATGCTGGCGAACGCCATTGCCACTTCTGTAAAGCGCGATGTATACGTGTTTCTGTTCTCCGTCCTCAGATAGGGATTA